>DLVS01000656.1 GCA_003445095.1 Verrucomicrobiales bacterium | reverse complement strand
GCTTGGCTGTCTTCTTGGCCGTTATCAGCCGGGGCATTCTTTTGGAGCGCCGGGGGAAGATCGCGCACGCGAATGAGGGGACTATCCGCTAGAACCACGGCGCGTTCTAAAGCATTGGCCAGTTCGCGCACATTTCCTGGCCACGCGTACGCCACCAAAGTGTCCAAGGCGCGTTGCGTTAAGCGAAACGCCTGACCGCTCCGCAAATGCACTTTGTCTTTGAGGAAATGGGCGACCAACATGGGAATGTCATCCGTCCGTTCTCGCAACGCAGGGAGTTGCACCGCCACGACATTCAATCGGTAATACAGATCCTCCCGAAATTTTCCCGACTTCATAAGCAACTCTAGGTTTTCATTCGTTGCCGCAATGACGCGGACATTGACCTGAATCGACGTATTGTCGCCCACCCGGCGAACCTCTTTTTCTTGCAATACCCGCAGCAACCGGCTTTGCAATTGCGCTGGCATCGTGCCGATCTCATCCAAAAACAACGTTCCACCGTTGGCCTCATGGAACAGTCCCTCCTTGTCAGCGATGGCGCCGGTGAAAGCACCCTTGCGGTGGCCGAACAGCTCTGATTCCAGCAGGTTTTCCGGCAGCGCGGAACAATTCAACGGAACGAAAGGCCCGGGTGCGCGACGTGAATTGTAATGCAACGCGCGCGCCACGAGTTCCTTACCCGTACCGCTTTCCCCCAGAATCAGCACCGTCGTGTCGGTGTCGGCTACACGCTCCACTAAGCGAAAGACCTCTTGCATCGCTGGATTGGCGCCGACGATCTGACTGAAGCGATACTGGCGCCGGAGTTCTTTGCGGAGCTCAGTATTCTCGGCCACCGTTTCGGTGTAGCTCAATGCGCGGCGGACGCAGAGTTTGAGTTCGTCAAGATTGAATGGCTTCCTCAAGAAATCGAAGGCGCCGATCTTCATCGCCTTTACCGCATCTTCGATCGTTCCCAAGCCACTGATCACGATGACCGCCGGCGGCGGAGAGAGCTCACGGGCTTTTTTCAAAATGTCATGGCCGCCGGGCCGGTTCTTATCGAGATACAGGTCGGTAATGACCAAATGAGGCTGCTGGGTGGCGAGGGCTTCGATCACGCCGGGATAGCTGGTAAACGGTAAGACTTCGTGCCCATCTGCCCGCAGAACCTCTGCCACCATCTGCACCATCGTCAGCTCGTCATCCACGAGAATGATCTTGGCCATGCGTACAGGATAGGTCGTCCCTAGAAGCGGCCAAGCTCGAATGGTGACCACGGCCAGTCGAGCCGGATCGATTTGGCTTCCGCCCAACGACCGAGCAACCTTCGCGTCTCGGGCCGTCCTTCGTTGGGTGGACTTTCTCGCCTCATTGCCGGCGCGCTGATCGCAAGGTCGCGGGGCCGTGAAACAACTCCGGCGCTCCCTTTGGCGCCGGCCGCAACCTGCTCAAGCCAACAAGCCCTGGATCACTTCGCCATGCACGTCGGTCAAGCGGAAGTCACGGCCTTGAAAACGATAGGTGAGCCGCTCGTGATCGATCCCGAGGAGAAAGAGAATTGTCGCTTGGAAATCGTGCACGTGAACTGGATCACGAACGACGTTCATTCCGAGATCGTCGGTCTCGCCGAAAGTCAGGCCTGATTGCACACCACCACCGGCCATCCAGGTCGTGAAGGCGTAGGGATGATGGTCACGACCCCAACGTTTGCGATCGTCGAGATTGCCTTGGATAAACGGTGTGCGGCCGAATTCGCCACCCCAGATCACCAGCGTGTCTTCCAATAACCCGCGCTGCTTTAGGTCCGTGATCAACCCGGCCGACGGCTGGTCGGTGTCGCGGCACTGAGTATACAGTTCGGTCGTGATGCTGTTGTGTTGATCCCAGCCCGCGTGCATCACCTGGACGCACCGCACGCCGCGCTCGATGAGGCGTCGAGCCATCAGACAATTGTAGGCGAACGTTCCCTGCTCCTTGACACTGGGACCATACAGGTCGAGCACGGGCGCGGGTTCGCGAGAAATGTCCGTGAGTTCCGGGACACTCGTCTGCATGCGGAAGGCCATTTCATATTGAGCGATCCGGGTGGCAATCTCGGGATCGCCCTGCTCGCGAAACTTGAGTTCGTTCAGTTCCGCTAGATCGTCGAGCATCGCCCTTCGCGTCGTTCGACTCAATCCGTTGGGATCGCTGAGATACAGCACCGGCTCGCCACTGCCGCGGAACTTAACGCCTTGATACCGGGAAGGTAGAAAGCCGGCCCCCCAGTAGAAGTCGTAGAATATCTGTCCGCAGGTTGTGCCCTTACTAACCGACGTCATCACCACAAACGCTGGCAGATTCTCTGTGTCACTCCCCAAGCCATAGGTCAACCACGCCCCTAGAGTCGGGCGGCCCGGAATCTCCGCGCCACTGAGAAGGAGCGAAATGCCCGGAGCGTGATTCACCGAGTCGGTGTGCAAACTCTTCACGAAGCATAACTCGTCGGCGATGCGCGCCGTATGCGGCAGTAGCTCGCTCACCCAGGCCCCACTTTGGCCGCGCTGGTGAAACGCCTCCACGGGCGCCAGGAGCAACTTGCCTTCGGCCTTTCCCGTCATGGTGCTGAAGCGCTTGCCGGCGATGTAGTCGTCTGGCACGGGCTTGCCGTGAAGTTGCTGGAGCTTGGGTTTGAAGTCGAACAAGTCCACGTGAGTCGGCGCGCCGTTCTGAAACAAGTAGATCACGTGCTTCGCCTTGGGCGCGAGGTGTGGCAGACCCGGGAGCCGATTCAGGCCGCCGCTGGCCGCGGGCGCCGCCGACAATCCGTCGTGTCCGAGCAGTCCTGCCAATGCGGCAAGTCCGAGGCCCGTGCCCGACCGGCCGAGGAACTCTCGACGGGTTAGCTGAAGCCGGCGTTCGTGGAGTGGATTCATGGCTCGCTCACTCTTTCGTCAGTGTCTCGTCCAAGTTCAGAATCGTGCTGCACAAGACCGTCCACGCCGCGTGCTCGGCCGTATCCACTCTTGTGTCTCGGGAAACTTCACCGGTGGCCAACAGCTTCTCCCCTGCTTCGCGATCCGCGGCGAAAGTGCGGCGATGCCGCCCCAGTCCCTTCGTGAGAATCCGGAGTTCCTCTGCCGTTGGCTTCCGGCCGAGCACCCGTTGGTAAACGAGCGCAATCCGGGCGGCGTCGGTCTTCGTGTCAGCAAGCAATGCTTGCTGCGCCAATTCTCGCGCCGCTTCCACATAGGCGGGATCGTTCAACGTTAGCAGCGCGTGAAGTGGCACGTTCGTTCGCGGCGTCTTCACGGTGCACGTTTGGCGGCTGGCCACATCGAAGAACATCGTCGGACCCACGATGCGCCGCCAGAACACGTAAAGACTGCGCCGATACAGTGACGCGCCGTGGTCCTGTTCGTAGCGTTTGTTGCCGAAGGTTGCTTCCTCCCAAACCCCGGCAGGTTGATATGGCTTCACGGGTCGACCACCCATTTGTTCAGTGAGAAGTCCAGCGGTGGCCAGGGCGGCATCGCGGATCATCCACGACGGAAGTCGGTATCGCGGTCCTCGCGCGAGCAGGCGATTCTCCGGATCTCGCTCGAACAAATCCGGAGTCACCTGGGAAGACTGCCGGTAGGTCGCGCTAGTCGCCATCAGGCGGACCAAATGTTTCACGTCCCAGCCCGATTCGACGAACTCGGTCGCCAGCCAATCGAGGAGTTCCGCGTTCGCCGGTTTTTGTCCCTGGACGCCGAAATCTTCGGCCGTCTTGACGAGCCCGACGCCGAAGAAAGCCTGCCAAAATCGGTTTACGGTCACCCGAGCAGTCAGGGGATTCTCCGGCGCCATCAGCCAGCGTGCGAGGTCCAATCGATCCGAGAATGTCATCGCGCCTTCGCTCTTCAAACTCGCGGGCACGGCCATAGTTACCTCGGCGCCGGGCTTGAGATAATTCCCTCGATTCAGCACAAACGTGGTTCGCGGTTTTGCCAGGTCTTCCATCACCATGACGCGAGGAATATCTCTCGCCGCCGCTTCCCGTTCGTTGCGCCATCGACGTTGTTCTTCGAGCAACTTCACATAATCCGGGTCGGTATCTTTCCAATGAGCGGCCAGTTTCTCCAGCCGACCACCGTCGCGGTCCTTGGGCGCGACTTTGAGCTGCTCGATAATTTCTTTGGGCAACTCTTTGACCGCCGCGGAAACCTCAATGGACTGACCTGAATCGCGAACGAACTTGGCCGCTTCGAAGTCTTCAGTCGCGCGAACGGCAATACCGAGCTGAGTCTCCGCCTGATCCAATCGCTCGGTTTGCTTTGGAGTTAGCACGGCGAGATTCGGCGGGGACTGTGGATTGCCGCCGCTGCCATCCACTAGAGTCTGATTGAAAAAGGCCATCAGCCCGTAGTAATCGCGTTGGGTGAAGGGATCGAACTTGTGATCGTGGCAGCGGGTGCAATTGAACGTCGCGCCCAGCCAAACGGTCGCCACGGTCTCAGTCTGGTCGAACAGGTACTCGATGCGATTCTCCTCGGGGATGCGGCCGCCCTCGCCATTGATCATGTGATTGCGGAGGAAGCCGGTCGCCAACCGCTGTTCAAAGGTAGCCTCGGGTAACCGGTCTCCGGCAAGTTGCCAAATCGAAAACTGATCGAACGGCAAATTGCGATTGAACGCATCTACGACCCAATCTCGCCACGGCCACATAGTTCGCTCGCTGTCGCCCTGGTACCCGTTCGAGTCGGCGTAGCGGGCCGCCTCCAGCCATTCCCACGCCATGCGTTCGCCGAACCGCGGTGACGCCAGCAGGCGATCCACCAGGTCCTCGTAGGCATCGGGTGCGGGATCGTTGACGAACGGGGCCACTTCAGCCGAGGTCGGGGGAAGCCCCGTGAGATCCAACGTGACGCGGCGGATGAGCGTGGCGCGCGGCGCTTCGGGCGAAGCGATAAGACGCTCCTTCGCCAACCGGGCCTGCACGAAGGCATCAATGGGATTTCGAATCGGAAATTTGAAATTTGAAATCACCGGCACCGGTGGCCGCAGCGGCGACTCGAAGGCCCAGTGACGTCCCCACACCGCGCCTTGGTCAATCCACCGCCGCATCACTTCCACCTGCTCGGCCGACAGTTTCCGATTCGACTTAGGCGGCGGCATGACGTCGTCGGGGTCACGAGCCACCAAACGGCGGATTATTTCGCTGCGTCCGCTGTCCTTGGGGACGATCGCCAGTTCACCGCTCTTGCCCTTGCCCAGGGCGCCTTCTCTTGTGTCGAGTCGCAGCCCCGCCTTGCGCGCTTTCTCATCCGGGCCATGACAGGCGAAGCAGTTGTCCGAAAGGATCGGGAGAATGTCGCGGGAGAAGCTTGTCGAGTCCGCGGCCACGGTCCTCAGGCTGCCCGGCTTGAATGCCAACACCAGCAGAAGGGCGAGCCGCAGGACGACGCGAATGGAACCACTGGCCGGGCCAACGCGTCGGCGTCGGCGTCTATCCGTGTCCAGCCGCGGTTCAATCGCTGTTTCGAGGTTCAACGCCACCATGAGTCTCCAGCCCACGCTAGAATTCTCTTCGTCATTTCGCCAGCCACTTCCGTGGATTGGCTGCCACTGGCTCGCATTGACGCTTCCAGGGAGATAGCCAGCCCTTCCCCTTGTGCAATGCCCAAGCTTTCTCTCTACTCCGGCCGCAACTTTTTGCCGAATCGACCGTTAAATCGGCCAGATTCAACAACTGAGATGGCTTACCGCTCCCTCCAAGCAATCCTCGAACGCGCCGCGCTCGTCACGCCGGCGCAATTTCGTGATTGGACGGCCGCCTGGCGCGCCTCGGTCGAAGGGGGCGGGACTGAGACTCAATTGGGGTTCTTTGCCCGCGAATCCGGTCTGACCGAAGAACAATTTCTCCACCGCCTCTCGGCCGCGCTCGAGTGGCCATTCGTCGAGCTAGGTAAGCTCACGATTGAAAACGAGGTTCGCAAACGTGTCTCAACCAAGGTCGCCTTCCAGTTTTCGGTGATCCCGGTCAATGCCGAGAATGGGGTGCTCCAGGTCGCCGCTCACAACCCGTTCGACCCTGCCATGCAGGCGGCCGTCCAGTATGACGCCAAGGGGCCCGTTCAGTATGCCCTGGCCACCAAGGCCGACATCGAAAAAGCACTGAAGAAGTATTACGGCGTCGGCGCGGAAACGCTCGACGAGATGTCTGAAGACGAGCCAATCGAGCTCGAACTCGGCGATAATCGCGAAATTACCGGCGACGATCAGGACGCTAGTGTCATCAAGTTCGTCAATCAGGTCGTCTGGGAGGCGTTCAAGGAGCGCGCGACCGACATTCATTTCGAACCCTCGGAGG
>DLVS01000031.1 GCA_003445095.1 Verrucomicrobiales bacterium | reverse complement strand
CCCAGTGGAGAGCCACGCTCGCCCCCAATTTCATCCGAGGCGGCTATCCCCCCTTCGGCAGTGCGCTTAAGCCGGCATACACCGCATTGCGGCCGAGCAATTGTTCGATGCGCAACAACTGGTTGTACTTCGCGGTGCGGTCCGTCCGGCTGAGCGAACCCGTTTTGATCTGACCGCAGTTGGTTGCCACCGCGATATCGGAAATGGTGGCGTCCTCCGTCTCGCCCGAACGATGGGAGAGCACGGCTGTGTATCGATTGGTCTGTGCCAATTCGACCGCGTCCAACGTTTCGGTCAGCGAGCCGATTTGATTTACCTTCACCAAGATCGAATTGGCGGTGCCCGTGTCGATGCCCTTGCGGAGGAACTTCACATTGGTGACGAATAGATCGTCGCCGACCAATTGAGTGGTCCCACCCAGCTTGTCGGTGAGCTTCTTCCAGGTCTTCCAATCGCCTTCGGAACATCCGTCCTCGATCGAGACGATCGGGTACTTGGCGCAGAGTTTCGCGTAGAACTCGACCATCTCGTCACCCGACAGCTTTTGGCCGGTGCTCTTCTTGAAAACGTAGGTTTCGTTGCCGGTGTAGAATTCCGACGCCGCCACGTCGAGTGCCAGGAAGATATCCTTCCCGAGTTTGTAGCCCGCTTCCTTGACCGCGGCCGCGATTGCATCCAAGGCCGCTTCCGCGCTTTCCAACTTGGGGGCGAAACCGCCCTCGTCGCCGACGGCCGTACTGAGGCCCTTCTTCTTGAGCACGGACTTGAGGGCGTGGAACGTCTCGGTGATCGCCTGCAAACCTTCACTGAACGTGGCGAAGCCGTGCGGCATAATCATGAATTCTTGGAAATCGATCGGGGCGTCGGAGTGCGCGCCGCCGTTGATCACATTGGCCATGGGCACCGGCAGCACCTTGGCGTTAGGACCGCCGAGGTATTTGAACAGTGGTTGGCCGAGGGCGGCAGCAGCCGCCTTGGCGGTGGCCAGCGAGACCGCCAGGATCGCATTGGCGCCGAGCTTCGATTTCGTTTCTGTACCGTCGAGCGCCAGCATGGTGCTATCCACCGAGAGCTGATCCAGCGCGTCGAGACCGAGCAGCGCCGGAGCGATCTTCGCTTGGATATTCTTGACGGCCTTACTGACGCCTTTGCCGAGGAAACGCTGTTTGTCGCCGTCGCGAAGTTCGATGGCTTCGTGTTCGCCGGTGCTGGCCCCCGACGGGACCGCGGCGCGTCCGAGGACGCCACATTCCAAGGTAACGTCGGCTTCAACGGTGGGGTTGCCGCGCGAATCGAGGATTTCGCGGGACTGTAGAGCGGTAATGGTAGTCATGTTCAACGAGGCAGATTCAAACTCAGTGATTTTTCTTTCGCTGCGAAAGAGGGCGCATGGAAGGGAACCCAGCCAGGGGCGTCAAGATTCCACGACTGTTTATGCGCCGGCCCGACTCGACCCGCTGCTCACCAAAGCCTCAAGTAATGTCGGGTTCCTCGAGGCTGATTTCCAATCGGTGGGCTAACTGCTGGCGTCGGATGCCGTAGAACCGGGCCAATTCGCGGACCCTTTGAAGGCACTTGTCGCGATCGGAGTGGGCGCGTTTCACGGCGGCGATCATGAGATTTTTGGCGGTATGCTCCGGGGAGATGAATTCGAAGACTCGGGTTTCGTAACCGGCAGTTTCCAGTAGAGCCGCCCGCAAAGCATCCGTGACGAATTCCGCGTGACGTTCCCTAAAAATCCCCTGTCGCAACGTCTCCGCGAGCACCGGCGGCGCCACGAGTTGCGGCCGGATTTCGCGATGACAACACGGAGCAACCACGAGCAACGAGGCGCCTGCAGCGATTCCGACCGCGAGCGCATCGTCGGTCGCGGTGTCGCACGCGTGCAAAGCGACCAATATATCCGTCCGCGGTATCGGCGTCCCCGCGATGGCGCCAGCCACGAACTCAAGACCTGTGCAGCCCGAGGCGACCGCAATACCATTGGTCGCGGCAACCAGTTCAGCCCGCGCTTCCACGCCTAAGGTCCGGACGGGGCGGCCGGTTGTCGTTCGCAAGTGCTCGTGTGCGGCGAACGTCAAATAGCCCTTCCCGCAACCCATATCGACGAGGTGCAACGCATCCGAGCCGTCGCTGGCCGGCGACGAACCGACGATTCCAGCCGCTTCCACTAGGGGCTCCAACAACTCCACAAACCGGTGGATTTGCCGAAACTTGGGCTCCATCCCCCGGCAGACGCGCCCGTCGGTCGTCGTGACGCCGAGCGAGTGAAGCCAAGGTCGGTACTGATCGACAATTCGGGTTTTGCCTCGGTCGTGCGCCCCGTCAGCCGGTGGGGTGGACACCGCGGAAACTTTGAGTTTCGGCTTGTGGCGCAAATCAAGTTCCGCGGTCTGGCCCGTCGTGACCAAGTGGGCTGTCCGAAATGACGTTCCCACCAGATCGCGCAGCCGAATCAAGGTTTCTTCGAGGTTCAAGTTCTTGGTCACGTCTCGGGTCGCAAACTCCCAAACCCATTGTGTGAGTAGTCCCGATTGCAACGTCACGGGTCGCAAGCGGACACGGCGCAAATCCGGCTCTCCGCTTCCCGGCGCCGCCAGGGACAATCGGACGAAGGCACCTGACCGCAGCGCTTCGTCTGCGAGCGTGAGCCACCGTCCACGTGCATCGATTGCCACGGGACCAAGACTCGGGACTCACGATCCGAAGTTCAAGACTTAGCGCCGCCTTCGCCAAGCTAGCCGTTCGATTTTTCCTGAACGGCCGGGCCGTGGGCTGTGTCTCAGCCCTCAGTCCATGATTGCGACTCGATTCAATCGCCGACGACTCCTCGCCCATCTGGCGTGGATGGCCCCGGCCCTATGCATCGCCGACGCCCGCATTTGGGAACCCGAGTGGCTGCGGGTTCAAACGTTTCGACTGAATCCGGGTGCTCGTCGCTTTCGATTCGTTCAATTCACCGATGTCCATTTCAAAGGCGACCGAGCTTGGTTGGGCGAAGTGATTCGGCGCATTAATTCTCTGTCACCAGACTTCGCGTGTTTTACCGGGGATTTGATCGAGGAGGCCCAACACTTTGATGCGGCGGTCGAAGAGCTGGCCAAACTTCGTATGCCTCTTTTCGCCGTTCCGGGAAATCACGACCATTGGAGCCGCGCCGACTTTGCGCCGATGGCGGCCCTGTGCCAGCAAACCGGAGGCGCTTGGTTGGAAGATCGCCATACGACTGCGGCGGGAGGCAGGGTAGCGATCATTGGGGTGGACCGATGGCCAGCGCGCTGCGTCGCGGCCCCGGGACTTTTCAATCTGCTGTTGTGTCATTACCCGGCGCAGGCAAACGATTTGGGAGGTCGCCGCTATGACCTGATGTTAGCCGGTCATAGTCACGGTGGACAGGTCCGGCTTCCCTTGATTGGCCCGCTCATCACCCCGTCAAGGACTGCTGGTTACAATTTGGGCTGGTATGACACACCCGCCGGAAGGCTCTACGTTAACCCGGGCATCGGAACGTTGGGCTCCTTCAACGTTCGCTTCAATTGCCGTCCGGAGTTGACGGTTTTTGAAGCATAGGCCCAGGAGCGTCGCCAGGACTACCGAGCCATCCCGTCTTGCCGAAGAATTGCTTGAGACTCATATGGTAGTCGATCACCGCGCAGGATTAGAGGGCGGCACGTTGACCGTGCTGGTGATTCTCTCGCCACTACAATAGCCTGAGCGTCTGATGAAAGTGATCGTGCTGCTATGGGGACTTTTCGGCTGCCTGGTGACGACGCTGGGTGCGACGTACTTCGTCGATTTCGAGGGGGGCTCGGATGCGAATGCGGGCACATCCGAATCGTTGGCGTGGAAGCATTGTCCTGGGGATTCCAAGGCAGCGGAAACTCCATCCCGCACTTCTCTAGGCCCCGGTGATACGGTGCGATTCAAAGGGGGCGTAGTATACCTGGGCCAAATTGCCCTGACCGCCTCAGGTGCTACCAACAATGTAATCACGTTCGACGGAAACCAGCCGGAGACTTGGGGAACCGGGCGAGCCGTCCTGGATGGTGACTACCGTCCCGGAGTCATTCTCGATGGAAAGGCCAACGTGAGCCACCTCACGATCCGTGGCTTCGAGATTCGCAATGTCGCCGGTTATCGCGACGACGATCCTGTGTTGACCAAAAAGTGCGCCGATTTTGCGGATCCCAAGGGACGGGCGGGACTGTTCGCTCGCGAAGGCATCGCCATTAGCTTCGAGCGCGGGGGCAACACGAATCTGCGCTTTGAGGATCTCT
>DLVS01000419.1 GCA_003445095.1 Verrucomicrobiales bacterium | reverse complement strand
GCCGGGACGTCCTTGGTCAACGGCGCGTCGGCTTCGTTGAGCCATTTGACCCGCCCGCCGTTCAGCAATCGCACATCGTTATGCCCGTAGAGTTTGAATAGCCAAAAACCGTATGCCGCAAACCAGTTATTGTTGTCGCCGTACAAGATGACGGTGTCGTCGTTGGCGATCCCCGCCTGGCCGAGCAATTGTTCGAACGCCTGTTGCCCAATGATGTCGCGATTGAGCTGACTCTGGAGCTGGGTGCGCCAATTGAAGGCGACGGCCCCGGGAATGTGGCCTGATTCGTAGGCCGCGGTGTCCACGTCGATCTCCACGAACTTGACCTTGGGCGCGCCAATGTTGGCCTTGGCCCAGGCGAGGTCGACTAGGACTTCAGGATTACTGTAGTTACTCATAGCAGATTTTTGGTTGATGGTTACGATGTTTGAACTTTGGAAAAGAGGCGTCAGGAGGTGGGATAAAAACCGAAAGAGGGCGCATCAAGCTCGGGTACGTGTTTAACCAGATTCGACACATACTTGAAGACGTTGTCGCAAAAAATCATGACCCCGAAACCGGTACCGTCGCGTTCGGCTATTTGGCGAGCGCCTTCAAAAATGAGCCCAGAGCTGGGGCCGGCCAAGAGACCCTCCTTTCGGCTGAGCTCGACCGCCCGGGTGTAAGCGAGCTTGAAGTCAATTTCGACAATGTCGTCGACCACGCTCGCATCGAACAATTTCGAGACGCCGAGTTGCGACAGATTTCGGAGCCCGGGGACGTCGTGGCCCTCGCTCGGCGAGATGGCGACCACTTTGATGGCCGGGTTCTTGGACTTCAAAAAACGGCCGACGCCGGTGATGGTCCCGCAAGTTCCCAGGGCGGCGAAGAAATGAGTGAGGCGTCCCTGAGTTTGCCGCCAGATCTCCGGGCCGGTGGTTTGGAAATGAGCTTCGATATTGGCCTCATTTTCATACTGGTTGGGGAGCGTGAACTCGTCGGGTGAAGACTTGGCGTGGCTTTTGGCGCGATTGATGGCGCCATCACCAAGACCTGGGGCAGGGCACACGTCGTCGTTGAGCACTTCTAAATCTGCACCCGCGACTTTCAGGAGCACCTTCTTTTCGCGTGGCACCTTGCCCGGAACGACGGCTCGGAGTTTGTAACCGCGAACACTGGCCAGCGCCGCGAGCGAAAGCCCGGTATTGCCCGACGTGGGCTCGACCAGCTTACGGCCCGGTCCGATCCGGCCTTCGGCTTCTAGCCGGCGCAACATGTTCCAGGCAGGGCGATCCTTCACTGAACCGAACGGGTTCAGCCATTCCAGTTTGGCATACAGGAGGAAATCAGGCGCCGGATTGAGCCGATTGATTCGCACCAACGGCGTCGGGTTCTCTTCGGATGGGAGGAGCCCGAAGATATCGTCATAGACCCGAAGGGTGTCGTGCATTTGAGAACAACGAGGTTAGCGAGCGGAACACGGGAGGTCGATCCTGGTTTCTGGAGAACTTCAACCCGTCAACTCGTATAGAGATTATGGGCCGCAAGCCATTCTGGGTTGAAAATCTTGGACTGATATTTGGCGCCGGAATCGCACAGGATGGTAACGACGCATTGGCCCGGGCCTCGTTCGCGGGCAAAACGAAGGGCACCGGCGATATTGATGCCGGAGGACAATCCCAAAAAGAGGCCCTCCTCGCGAAGAAGCTGATGGGTGACGGTCAGCGCTTCCTGATCCGGAATGCGGTACGCCCGATCCACCACCACGTTTTCGAGATTCTTGGTGACTCGGCATTGTCCGATTCCTTCCGCAAAAGAGTCACCGTCCTGAATCTCGGTGTGTCCGTGGGTGAACCACGACCACATCGCTGCGCCGTACGGGTCGGGGCAGACGGCGGCGACCGCGGGATTGCGTTCTTTGAGATACCCGGAGGTGCCCGCCAAAGTCCCGCCGGTGCCCACCGAAGCGACAAACGCGCTGACGTTTCCCCCCGTTTGCTCCCAGATTTCCGGTCCGGTCGTCTGATAATGCGCGTGGGAATTGGCGATATTGTCGAATTGATTCGCCCAAAACCAACCCTTCTCCGAGGCCAGGCGGCTCGCGACATGGTTGTAGTTGCCAGGGTCGCTGTAGGGCTTGGCTGGAACGGTGATGACCTCGGCTCCTAACGTGCGAAGAAGACTGATCTTTTCGGGAGATTGCGTATCGGGAATGACGATTACCGAGTGATACCCGCGCGCCTGGCCGACAAAGGTCAATCCAATGCCGGTGTTTCCGGCGGTTCCTTCCACGATCGTTGCGCCTCGACGGAGCAAGCCTTTGCTTTCTGCGTCGGTAATGATGCCCAGCGCAGCCCGGTCTTTGACGGAACCGCCGGGATTCATCCACTCCGCTTTGCCTAGAATCTCGCAGCCGGTCTCTTCCGAATACCGCCGCAGTCGAATCAAAGGCGTTCGTCCGACGTGGCCATCGATGCCGAGGTAGCGCGCAGCACTCATCCGTCAGAAAGGGATACCTCGAAAGGTAGGATGGGGGCTAGGGCGGTGAACAGGTAGGGCTGCCGCGCGGCGGCGGCCTTTCGCAACGACGTGATGGAAGAATTTGACGCGTCAGTGCGAAAAGCCGGCCCGGAGCGGCGTCCGGGCCGGGGCCGGCGCAGCGCGCCATCCCTACGGCTCAGTACGGAAGCTCTGCGAGCACGCGGTAGTAGCCGGAGGCGTCGTCGCCCAGCAGAGGCCCTACGGTCATAATTCCATTCGATTCGGGCCGGACGGTTTGCAGAGATTCCCATTTGCCCTCGCCAACCACATCACTTCGTTCCAGCCGGTACACCCGCGTCGCCAACGCGTCGAAGACCACCTGACCATCGACAACGCGCAAACGGAGGGCGCTGTTCCAATCGTTGGCCAATGTGCCGGCCTCAAACTCCTGGGCCGCCGTCCAGCCGTCGCTGTCCGTGTCGCTGGTCGCGTCCGCGGCGGAATCTGGGTTCAGACCGGCGGCAGTTTCCACGTCATTGGGGATGCCGTCGCCATCTGTGTCGGCCGCCATGGGGATGCGGAGCGATGCCGAAAGCTGACGCACGGACACGCCGCCCCCTTGAGCCAACAGCACCAACTGGGAAGCCGCATTGGTACTGACGAGCTTAAGCGCCAATGGGACGCTACTGCCTGGGGCAACTACGAAGGGCGAGGTGATCGCGGCGCCTGTGTCCGGATTGTACTCCACCGTCTCAGAGCCGACTTGGACCTGTAGCAAATTGAGCGAATCAAACGGAACGACCCACGTGGCCACCGTTGCCGGCAGCGGGCCGACGTTGCGGAGTTCGAGGTCGGTGTGATACGGCTGACCGGCGACTCCAGAATCAAGCGCGACCCATTCATTCGAGAATTCGAATCGCGGGCGGATCGGCTGAAAGGTCAGCTCGCTGGTGCAATGTCCGTGGGCACCGGCTCGGGCTGCCCGTTCCACCTCCACACTGGTTAGCGCTCGCCGGTAAATAACGACCTCGTCCAGGTCGCCCGCGAGGAATCCGTCGGCGTCGGGATCTGCCGTTTCGCCGAAGCGCAAAGGGGCATCGTTCGAGAGGTCATCTGGGGGTAGGTTGATGCCCGGGGCTGAAATGACTCGGGCGTCCAGCCAAGCGTCCAGATTTCCTTCGCCCGATCGTGGCGCCGACACCGCGACATGATGCCAGTTTCCATCCAGCAAATCTCCGATTTGGAGATTCCAAGACGCGTTGCCAAACAGAAGCCGCAACTGGCCATTGCGCACCACCAGGGCGTAGCCGACGTAAGAATCCGGGCCGGTCCATTGCTGTTTGCTCAGCAAGGTGATCAGGGGTTTGGTCGTCGGCGGGATTCGCACCCACATTTCCAACGCGAAGCTCTGACCCGCGCCAAAATCCAGCGCTTCATGGTCCGCGACTCGGATCGCATCGCCGACGCCGTCGAAGTGAAATCCCCCCGATCCCACCCGGCCACCGCGGACGGCTGCGTCCCCGACCGGCGTACCCGTTAGGCCGTTGAACACACTCTCGAAGCCGCCGTCCGCTCGCCACCAGGCGGCTACCGATTCGCCGAGCGGCCCACATAGTTGCGACACTTCCTGTACCACTGAGGCGGTGTTGTTGAGCAAATTCGCCTCCGCCGGCTCACGCACGAGCGACACGGTCGAGACAATGTTCGTTGGCAAAGTGGAGGGCGGGGCGCCCGGGCCTTTGTTGACGATCAGCCGAAGGGTCGCCACGCCAGCGGCGGGTAGTTCGCCGAAGGATGCCGTCACCTTCGTTTGACTGCCGACGCCCGGGTTGAAGACGGTCGTCACGCTGGCCGAGCCTTGTGAAATCTGACGCCCGGACACCACCTCAGGACCTATGCCGTAGGCCGGAGCCAGGAGCACGGTCGCCGTGACGTTGGAGGACAACACTGGCCCCAAGTTGGTCACCGAAACGAAGAACTGCGCCGACCAAGCAGGAATCGCCAACACCGGCGCATCGGTAGTCATCGTCACTGCGAGATCGTCAATTACTTGCATGGGTATCGAAGCGCTCAACCCCCGATGCCCATTGCCATCATCGGCCAACAGTCGCACTTCCGGCGCATAGCCGGTCAACGTCACGTTGCCTGTCCAGGCGCCGTTGACGAACTCGGCCACCGTGGGCGGCACCATCGCCAGCGGAACGGCGTCAGCAAAGGGCAGCACGAAGTTGGCATTCGTCCGGCCCAAGTTTACCCGGCCGTAGCGGTTCTGCTCCCAATCGGAGGCTCGACGAAAATTGCGTCCCAGCGCCGCGACTCGGCGGTATCCCGTATTCTGGGCGAGCAACCTTACCGCCGGTTCGCCGGCCCAGTCATCTTCGGTGATTAACGCTGGCACGCCGACTTCAGCGGGTTCGGCGCCATCCGCGAAAAAGGCGTCTTCGACCTGGCCGTAGGGATTGGTTAGCACGGCGCCCATGCGCGTAGCGATCGGCGCGGCCGGCGTTCCCCGGTCGTTCCATCCCACTTCTTGGTCCAGCTTGAACCGGGGGTAAGATCCGCCTCCAATGCGTTGGGCATCGACCGTGAACACTCCACCTGAAGGGACCGACGTTCCCGCCGGAATCACCAGCGTTCCTCGCGGCGCCGGCCAGCGCGAGGCATCGTACAACGCAACGGTCCAGCCACTGACATCCACGGATTCGTTGGACACGTTCTGCAATTCTACCGCGCAGGGGAATCCCACCACGACCTCGGTGAACACCACGCCGCTGGGTCGGCCGGGACCGGCAAAGGCTTGCAGCCCCACGACACTCCCAAATCCGGGTATTACCGCCCCGGTGCCATCTCGGGCAACCAAAGTTGCCGGGAACGCCGCACCCACCGTTTGGGTTTCCGCGGGGACTTCCCAGGAAAATTCGACCACCTGGCCCTTCAAAGCGTCGTCGTTGACGATGGTACCGGCCACCGGCGCCGCCGGTGTTGACGAGAAACGAAGATAACGCGGGGCGCTAAAATTCAGGAAGAACAGCTCGTTGGGCTCGACCGACGTATCGCCGTTCACCGCCACTTCGATGGTCTGGTTGGTTTCGCCAGGGGCGAACACCAGGATGCCGCTCACCGCCGTGAAATCGGTCGGGGCTTTGGCGGTGTCGTTCGTGGAATTGTACGCCGCGCTGGCTTCCATGCCGGCCGGGCGATCCAACGTGGCCGAGAACACAAAGGGCGTCGTCGCAGAATTCCCTTCGGCCGCGAGCACCGGCCGCACGTGCAGAATAGGAATCGGATCGGTGCTCACGATGTTTCCCTTGGCGTTGGATGCTCCGAGCATGGCATTGACCACGTTGGTCAAGGCGAGTTGGAACGTTTCGTCGAGCTCATAAATCCCGTCGCCGAACACCGGCACCGATACCCGTTGCAGCACTGTTCCTGGCGGGAATTCTAACAATCCCGAGCGCGCTTCAAAGTCAACGCCAGCGGTCGCCGTGCCTTCTACGGTTTCGTAACCGACCTGTACCGGTTTCAGGCTAGGAGCGTTCAACACCACCTCGAACTCCGCCGAGGCCGGCTTCCCGCCACGTTCACTGACCGTAACGTCGCCGGCGATGCCGACCGTCAAGGTCATGACATTCAAGGGAATTTCCGCGCGGTTGTTAAACAGGGTCAATTCGGCCTCCGCCCGACTTGCGCCGGCGCTCAACGGGTAGCTGCCTTCGACGAGCGGACGAAGCACTAGCTGAATCACCGCATTGCTACCCGCGGGGATTGTGCCCAACTCACCCCGCAACACCCCGGCCAAATTCTGAACCGTGCCCTGCGACGACGTCACCGACAGGATCAGCATCCCAGCCGGAACCGCATTAGTGAAGATCACGCCGGTCGAATCGAGCGATCCCACAGTGGAAACGGTGAACGTCAGATTCAGATCCTCGCCCAACGGAACCGGTCCTCCGGGTGTCGCCGTCAGCACCAGGTCCTCCACGCATTTCGGAGCGCCTCCCGCACTGGCCACGGCGGCGATTTCTTCGGCCGACAGAATTCGATCGTAGAAGGCGATTTCATCCAGGTCGCCCAGGAAGGCATTGCGGCCGCTGGGGAAAATCCCGCCGAGGCCGTACGACTGGTTGAGGACGAAGGATTCTTGATAGGGGAGCGTCGCGGCTAATTGACCGTCTTTGTAGTAGCGAACTTCGGTGGCGGAACGCGTCATGGCGACGTGATGCCAGGCCAGGTCTGTGATCACCGGACCCGACTCCACAGCGCTGGCGTCGCTGCGACCGAAGGCCAGGGAGCCCGAGTTGAGAATCACAAAATTCCAGCCTCCGGTATCCGCTCCCAGGATGGTCGCGCCCGGGCTGGTGAGCGAAGCCCCGGCCAACGACCCGCGTCGCAACCAGCCTTCAATCGAAAACTCCGACCGTTGGAGCGCGGGCGACGCGCCCAAATTTACCCCGGTGCCGGTCTGGCCATCGAAGCGGAACGCCGTTCCGATGCGGCCAGTCACGAAGCTGACCCCGTTGGACATTCCGCCGATGCCGCCCGTCACGGCGTCCACTGAATTACTTTCGCCGCGCCACCAGGACAAGAGGCCGGACGGAGCCGGCGAGCAGACTGGAATCGAATGAATTATTGCGGTGGCAGCTAGTGCTTTGGCCAGGTTTGTCGCCGACAACTGCGCAGTAATGGTGTTGGTGGCTACGCCGACAGGAGATACATTTACCGTCAGAATCGCTTGCGTTCCCGGTGCCAGAGTACCGATCGAATAAACCACCATCGCACCTTCGGAGACCGTTGAAATCGTTACCGATCCCACCGAGTTAGAGGTTCCCAGAATGTGAAGAGTTGCCGGGACCGAGTTCGAAACGACTAAATTCTCGAGGCTATTCGTGCCGGTATTGCTGACGGTCAATTGATACGAGGTTTGTCGATTGACCGCTACTTCAGGGCTCTCCGGCTCAATTCTAAGCGCCACGGCCGCTGGGCATTTACCATCGCTGCCCGTCTGCCAGATCGCGCGAATTTCAGCCCGAGAAAGAGCCCGATCAAAGACCGTAAGCTCGTCGATCCCTCCCCAAAACGAGTAATTGTAACCATTGAAGCTTGCGCTGGGTGAACCGATGGCGAACGGGGTGGAGAGATCGAAAACCAGGCTGCCAAGGTCCACTTGTCCCCCTTCTTCGCCGTCTAAGAAAAAGCGAGCGATCGACCCAGATTTGGTCACAGCCACGTGATGCCATTCAAGATCGTTAATCCTCGCGTTCGAAGAGAAGTAACTCTGAACACCGAGATGCGACAGATAGAGTGTGCCGTTATCCCTAAGGGCTACGCCATAGCTATTGGGTCCACCGCCAAATATCGCGCCGTCCGCCGGCCAGGACTTGGACGATCCCTCCAGCGAAGCACGCTGCACCCAGGCCTCGACGGTGAAAGTCTGAGACGTTAGCCGAGCCTCGAATGGCAACGGAATCCCCAGTTGAACGCCATCAAAGAAGGCAGCTCCTTGGACTTTTCCTGGGCCGAATGTGGCACTCCCCGAACCAACGGTGGGACCGACGCGATTGCGAGCGTCTTGGTCGAGGGGATACCAAGCGACTAGGTTCGGGGACTCTCCAAGGCAAGGCGTATCGCCCGGCTCGGCACACTTGCCGGCCGAATCCGCCTCGGCGATCGAGCGCACCTCTTCCAAGGTCAGTTCCCGCGGATAGAAACTGAATTCGTCAATTTCTCCCAAAAACGCGAATGATTGGCCTAAGTATGGCGTGCTCAACGAGCCGATGGCAAAGGCTCCAGAAGTGATGAAAGGGTTGCTCAGACTGAGTTGGCCGGCGGGAACTCCATCAAGAAACAGACGAAAAGAGGGCCCCGATCGAGTCATGGCCACATGATGCCAGTCGGTGTCTGTAATTTTTCCGGTGAAGAGGTATGACCGAACGCCGACATAACTGAGAAACAAGGTTCCGTTCTCAGCCATGGTAAGACTGTAGCTCTGAGTTCCGCCGGCGAAGATCGCGCCGTCCCCGGGACTGCTCAGGGAGGCCCGATTGACGTTGTCCCGCCTGATCCAAGCTTCCAGGGTGAAGACCTCCTGATCGAAGCGGGCATCGACGGGTAGAACGACCCCCGCCTGCCCATCTAATGCAATTGCGCTGCCGACCTTCCCTTCTGTGAAACTGGCCCCGGTTGGAAGCGCACCGGAAACGCCGCTCTGAGAGTCCGTCGTGTTGTTTTCGAACCGGAACCAGGCAGCAAGCTCCGCCGGCGGGGGCACGCAGGGCTCGGCTGCGTTAGCCCGAGGGATCAATGGGAAGGTGAGCGCGAGGCCGGTAACGAGGAAGGAAAGAGATACGGGGATGCGAAGAGGTTTCATGCTGATTGTGGCGAGGGGACCTACCGTTGTTTGCAGTTGTTGTCCATCGAATCTTTTTGATCCGAGTCGCGGCCGCCATCACGGCGATTGACGCGTCCAGATTCGACACTGAAGCGCGAAATCGGCAGGGTCGGCGTCCACATATGAGTTCGGAGAAGACTAAGCATGATCCGGGCCTGGCCTTGGCCGAAGAAGCCGCCGCGTTTGACCAGCGTATCGCCGAGCGGCAGCAGGCAGGATACGTGCCTGACATCCGGCGCGCAGTGAAGTGTGAATACTTTTACAAAAGCTTCTGGCGCGACCCGCACTTCGCCCGGCTTTATCTGGGAGGTTATCTCGAGATTATGCAGGGGTTCCTGGAACGGTATGGCAAGCCGGGAATGCGACTGCTAGATGTCGGGTGCGGACCGGGCTATTTCTCTCTGGAGTTTGCTCGGCTTGGCTATCACGTGACTGGAATCGACATCGCCCCCAAGGCGATTGATGCCGCCCAACGAGCCTTAGATGCGAGTCCTCGCGATGCCCAATTCGGGTCGCTTGAATACGGGGTCCGATCCCTCGAAGAAATGACGGGTACATTCGACGCCATCAGTTTTACGGGCGTGATTCACCACTTCTCCAATCCGGACGAAATGTTGCGACGTGGGAGTGACCTGCTTGAACCTAACGGCCTGCTGATTTGCTTGGAACCTTGCCATGAACGTTGGCGGGAAGACGATGCGGCTGTGGTCGCCCTAATCCGCGGTTTATTATCTGCTACTGGGCATTGGTATGAACCTGATCTTTTCCGTACCTTGCAGTCACCCGCTGGATGGCAGGAATACACCAAGGAGGTACAGTCGGAATACCTCACCGAGCGGGACCCACACGAACGGGGACAATCTCCCAACGACAACGCGTCGTCCGGGGAGGAAATTCTTGCGAGCCTCCGCCGTCAATTTACCGAGCTAGAGTACCGCGATGGAGTCTCGTTCATCTATCGGCTGCTCGGTGGCCTGCGCGGCCCCGACGAAGTGACTCATCCGCTTGCCAACTTAATTGCGGAGTTCGATCGATTCGCGGTAGGTAGGGGTATTCTGCGCCCCAACGCCTATCTTTGGGCCGGTAGAAAACTCCGGCAGACTTGAAGCAGAAGCTCTCGATGTTGCGGGCGGTCCGATCCCCTCAGCCGGGTCGATGCAATTAGAAATGCATTTTGACCCACGCGACTCCGCGAAGAAAACAAGGGATCATGGCGCATGGCGACGGCTCCTGGCTCACCTTTTGGCGAGTTCGAGAAACGGATGCCGCTTTCTTCTGAACCGGCCTGCTTCTTCGCGGCTTCGCGTGTGATCCGATTGCGTCGTTACGGCTCACCCGGCTTGGACGTCGAGC
>DLVS01000708.1 GCA_003445095.1 Verrucomicrobiales bacterium | reverse complement strand
GTGTTCATTTCAACGATGAGTGCGGTTCATTGAGTTCGTCCCCGCGGGGCAGAAGGCGCTTCGGTGGTTTCGGTCAAACCTCTCCCGTCAACGCTTGCCACATTTCGTCACAATCGCTCTGCGGAGACGCGACCACTTTCCTCGACGTTTTCTGCCAAAATTTCGCCACCCTGATCAATACGTCGAGTCAACTTTGGCGCACGACTCGGAACCAGTTACGCGAATGACTTCCAGAGAATGGCGCCGTTCCTAAGCCGACTGAGGTGAGCATTTCGATTTCAGCGTCCACGAAATGCCAGGCTGGTGATTTCGCTTGGAAGCCGCCTCGCCTCGTCTCCCAGCAGTTCTTTCAGCCCACGGGCATCAATCTTGGGTTACCATTCCTTCGTGCCCGATTCGGGAAACTGTCGCCTGGCGGGAGGGAAAAACATGCGAGCCCCTTCACAAAATCTTGCTGACAGTTTACGCATGTCAACGTATTTGCACTCCGCCCTACACTTTGCCGATTTAGCGCGTATGTTGTGATTGGAATCCATGAAAGGCGCGGTCAACAACGCAATGCACTTCTCCTTCACTGGGGCACCCAAACCACTCGCTTTGCGGCCGCCGGGATCGTGGCCTCATGGGTCTCAGAAAGGCAGCCCATGAGCACTCTGGTTGTGATCCTGCTTAGCGGACTCTTCATTGGAGCTTTCACCTTATTCGTTCTGGCGGCTTGCGCAGCAGGTGCGCGCGCCGACCGGCAACTGGGGTATGACGTCGAAGGCGAAGAGCCTGGTCCGTCCGTCGAACCCACGGCCACGCTCCAGAACAAAGAACTCGAGTCCAGCGGCGGTTCGGGCGGTACCCGCGCCGAGCAAGATTCCCAATCGCGGGCGGCAGTCCCGCGACGGTCCCCAGGGTCCCGAATTTGGTCCAAAGTCGGATGGGGTCGGCGCGATGCCGCGGCCCCGTGAAGTGTTCGAAGTCTCGGCGACCGCAGGAACACGCTGGAGTGAGTCGCTCTCCCAGACTCGAATTTTACCGAGGTTTTGCTATCGTTCCGCCCCAACGGTGGGCTTTATGCATTTTCGTTCATTCGATTCATCCGCGCGTGGCTTTTGGCGATGGTGCCTAGGCATGTTGATCCCTCTCGGCTTGGTTTCCGGGGCCGAACCCGCGGTACCGAATTTCAGTTTACTCGACCTCGAAGGGCGAAACCATGAACTCTACCGCGCCGAAGGTCGAGCCGTGGTCTTGTTCTTCACTGGTGTGGGTTGCCCAGTCGCTCGAAAAAGTGCGGCCAAATTGATTCAGCTGCGTCAGCAATTTCACGATCAGGGAGTCCACTTCTGGATCGTCAACACGTATTCCGACGACTCGATCCAAGACGCCGCCCGCGAGGCTGAAGAACTTAAGCTGACGGGATTCCCCTACCTGCGAGACCCACGACAGGGCGTAGCGCTAGCGTTCGGCGTCCAGCGCACTGCCGAAGTCGTCGTGTTGGAGACGCGGAACTGGAACGTCGCCTATCGAGGTGCACTGGATGACCAACTGTCCGAAGGTGCGGAACGGCCGGAACCCAAAACCAAGTTCCTCGAAAACGCGCTGAATGAGTTGCTGGCAGCCAGACCCGTCACGGTTCAACAAACGCTGACACGCGGATGCCGGATCACGTTCGCCCAGAGTGGGCCCGCGCCGTCAGCAATGACTTATTCCGCCTTGGTCGCTCCGATTCTGCGGCAGAATTGTGTCGAGTGCCATCGGGAGGGCGGGATTGGGCCTTGGGCGATGGACTCGCACGGCCGCGTTCGAAACTACAGCCGGATGATCGAAGAGGTACTGTTGACGCGTCGGATGCCTCCGTATGACGCGGATCCAGATCAAGGACGTTTCAGCAACGCGCATCGACTATCACGGGAAGACACCCAGAGCTTGCTTCGTTGGATCGGCGCTGGTGCTCCCCGCGGAGACGGCCCGGACCCCTTAAGCACCCCGTTGACTCCGATTGCCGAATGGCCTCTGGGAAAACCTGACGCCGTGATTCGACTGCCAGAGCCTCAACAGATTCCTGCGACTGGCGTTTTGGACTACCGGCATATCGCCGTGCCTTCGCCCCGCGCGGAAGAGTTTTGGCTGGCCGGGATTGATGTTCGCCCGGGCAACCGCAAGGTCGTTCACCACGCCATCCTCTATGCGACCTGGCCCGGGTGCCCGGACGATGGTTCCGGAAATGGGGTCCACGTTTTCGGATGGGCGCCAGGGGCCTTGCCCGCGCGTTATCCGGACGGAGTCGGCAAGAGAATTCCCGCGGGCGCGAAGCTCCAACTGGAAATGCACTACACCACCTGCGGCTCCGAGCAGAGCGATCAAACCGAAGTGGCGTTGTACTTTCGGCCGGGTCCGCAACTGCGTTCCGCCGAAACTCGCCAAGTAGCGACTGACGATTTGAATATCTCGCCCGGGGCGGCCGAGGCACGGCACGAGGCTACCTACACGTTTCGGGAACCGGCCACACTCTACAGCTTGTCTCCTCACATGCATTTTCGAGGTAAGTGGATGAAATATGAATTACTCTTGCCGGATGGAGGGCGCGAGACATTGCTCAACGTTCCTCGCTACGATTTCAAATGGCAGCTCAGCTATCGCCTGGCCGAGCCGCGTCATGTGCCTGCAGGCTCGCGGTTACGAGTGACGGGAGCCTTCGACAACTCCGCTGACAATCCAGCGAATCCCGACCCTACGCGCCAAGTTAAGTTCGGCCTGCAGTCCTGGGATGAAATGTTCATCGGATTCTTCGACGCTGCGGATGATCCAAAAGAGACCAGCGGAAAAACGCCGCAGGACGCGGCGGGTACCGGAACCGGAAGTTAAATCGTCATGTTCACTGGCTTGGTCGAAGCAACCGGAGAGGTCCGATTCATTACGCGTGCAGCCCGCTCAATCCACCTAACGGTTAGCGCAACGCTCCCGCGTCCCCGTCCGCGAGTTGGCGAGAGCATTGCGGTCAATGGCTGCTGCCTCACGGTAACACGCTCCAAGACGAGCGGGCGGACGACCCAGTTGGAATTCGATCTGCTCAAGGAAACTTGGAACCGGACGAATTTATCCGACCTCGAACCTGGCCGGGCCATCAATCTGGAGCGTTCGCTCTCCGTCGGCGACCGATTGGGCGGCCATTTCGTCACCGGGCACATTGATGACACCGGAACCATCACCCGCTGGGAACGGCAAGGAGCCGATTATCTTTTGCAAGTCGACGTGCCCTTGAGTCTGCGTCGCTATCTCATCGCGAAGGGATCTATCGCGGTGGACGGGATTAGCTTGACCGTCGCGGCAATAACTCAGCGCGGCTTTCGAGTTTGGATTATCCCCCACACTCACGCGGTGACGGCGCTCCGTGAACGACACGTCGGCGACCGGGTGAATCTAGAGGCTGACGTCCTGGGTAAATACGTGGAGCGACTTTTGAAACTGCGCTGATGCTGGCCGCTGACCGACGGGCACCTACTTCTTCGTCGGATCCATGGGGAATACCGATTCAATTCCTTCGTCGCTGTTCAACGGATCGACCAAGCCCTTGCGAGCAGCCTTGTTGAGGCGCTCGCGCTCTTCACGGAAATCTTGCTCCATCATGCGGATTTGCGGCGACTCCTGTTGATACTGCTTGGTCAGGTTCGCGGCCGCCTCCGGAGTCTTGAGGACTGTGGGTTGCATAAGAATCATTAACTCGGTCCGCGCTTTGTCGACGGTCGTCGAACGGAAGAGATTCCCCAGCAGCGGAATGTCCTTCAAAATCGGCACGCCGGCATTGCTCTTGGTCTTCAAAGCCCGGATGAATCCGCCGAGCAATACTGACTCGCCAGTGTGCACAGAGATGGTCGAGGTGGCGGATCGTTTGTTGGTAACCGGCGCATTAGGGGAGGACTGCACCAAAGCCTGTTCGGCGGGTGGAGCGATCTCTTCGATGCGTTGAGATACTTCCATGAATACCAATCCGTCCGGCGTGATGTACGGGATGACGCTTAATTCCACACCAACGTCCTGGCGGTCGTAGTAAGAACTAGTCCCAACCTGAGTGCCGCCGCCGTAATAGGTGCCTTGAATGAAAGGCACGGTGGAACCAGCGAAGAACGAAGCCTCGACCGCGTGCGAGGTAATAATGCGAGGACGTTGAAGTACATTGACATTGGCGTCCGACGCCAACGCCTTGACCACCACGTTAATATTGTCGTTGAACCGGAGCAGATAATTGAGGCCGCCGCCGGTAGGAATCGTCGGGACCAGATTGGTAAAGCCCCCATAGTTCAAGTTGTCCATGGCACCACCGCCACCGAGGTTGGGGTTGAATTGCGTATATTTTTGGATTGCGCTGACTCCATACGAGAGACCGGACGTCAGGCCGACTTCCATAATAACCGTCTCGATCAGGACCTGAGCCAGCAGTGTATCGACCCTCCCGATGATCTTCTTCAATTGTGCCATGTCTTTCTTATTGGCGTAAATAATCAACGAATTGGATCGCGGGTCAGGAGTGATGCTGGCTTCGGAGCTGAGCGGTTGGGCCGGATTCTGTCCCTGACCTCCGCGATTGAGATTGCTAAACCGCTGCTGAAACGAACCGGTCGCTCCCGGAGTTGTGGTCGTAGTCGGTCGAGGGACGGTGGCTTGTTGCGGCATCAATGGTTCCATTCCCTCCGCGACCTCTTCAATTCCGTGGGACTGGCCATAATAACCCTGGCCGTAGCTCGAACGACCACCATAACTACTGCCGCTCCCGCCCAGGCGCGACCCACCCCCAAGCCCTCCGAGCCCACCACCCAATCGCGATCCGGCGCCCAATCCCTGGCGAGCCGAGCCCGTGGCGAGCCCGGTGCCTCCTCCCCCTCCGCCGCCGGAGATCACACTGTTCAACGTTTGATACAGCTCTTCGACCTTGCCAAACTTAATAGGAATCACTTCGAACTGATACTCTTGCTCAACTTCAACATCAATTTTGGCCAGCACTTCCAGCATCCGTTTGACGTTGATGGCATAATCCCGCAACACGAGTGTCTTCGTTGTTTCCAGCGCCAGGATCCCATTGGGATTCTTCGCGAACTGTTTCAGCGTTTCCGCCGCTTCCTGAACGTTAACATGTTCTACTTTGATCACATGGGTGACGAACTGGCTGGCTTCGGCGTAGTCTTCAACCTTTCGGTTGGCGAACGCAGCGCCTTCTTGCATGGCTTGTGCCGAAGGAACCGCCAGCACAGCTTTCTCCCCCGTCGGTATCATGGTGATTCCGTTCAGGGCCAGAATCGTGTCATACATCTGGAGTCGCTCCTCGGGTGTGAGCGGGCTGGCGGGCTTGAAATTGACCTGCGATTGCAAAGGCAAGTTGGCCGCGCGCAACACAGTGCGCCGAGCAATTGTGGCGTATTCGTCCAAGAACTGGTCCAACGGCATGTTCTTGAAGTTAATAATATCCGTCGCGTCGCCCGCCGGACCCAAGATGGTATTGGTCACAACGGTCGGGGCAGCAACCCCGGGCGTGGCCGCAGTAGTTCCCGGCGCATTGACGGCGGTGTTGGGCGTTCCGGGGCCAGCGGGTCGCACGGTCGGAAGCGCTCCCGGGCGGGTAGGATAATTAGTGGCCCCACCTAACGGCCGCGGGAATTGGCGAGGGAGCGATGGAAGGGTGGTTGGGGGCGGGATACGCGGCGTCGGAACCACCGAATTTGTCGCGGGCGCCGGCAACGGCGGCGGAGCCGGCTGGTTCGGATCGGGCTCCACCGCGGGAGGAACGTCGGGGTCCTCAGCCGGTTGAGCCGGAGGATTGTTTTGAGCGATGCCTGGCCAGGCAAAAATCGCCGCCGCGAAGCCCGCGAGCGCAAGGGACCTTAGCTTATTCACAAGCGTCTATTTCTTCTGGGATACGGCCACACGAGCATTCGTCGCGGGTGGGCCCTTGGGTTGAACCGCGGCGGACCGCGAAGGTTGCACCGCGGGCGTTGTTTTCGGCTTTTTCTGAAAACTGGCGATGACCGTCAGCGTCGTTGCCAGTCGTGTATTAGAAGGATCCAAACGTAGCCGGGTCATGTCGCGAACCCGGATCATCGAGTCGCCACTCCCTAACGCGTACAGAAAATTTACGAGCTCCTGTTCGCCCGAATTGACGTCCATCGTCATCTGCTGCTCATCGAAAAACGCATTGGTCTGTCCCGCGACCCGCGCCGGCACGATCAGGGGCCGAAGGTTGCTCCAGGTAACCCCACTCGTCGCCGCCTCCGTTTGAATCGTGCTCTGAAGGCGGTTGGCTTGATCCTCCTGCATTACTTCGGCTCCGGCCCTCTGCAGTTCCTTAAGCTTCCGTTCGTAGGTGGCTTTCTTGCCAATCTCGCCTAAATAGCGCGTTCGCGTCGCATCCAGTTTTTCTCGGTCCACCCGCACCTCAGTCCATTCGCCGAAGTATGGCCAAACCAGCCAGTAATTGAGCACCAGAGTAAGCACCACGAGGCCGATCAAGAGCCACCGGCGCTCGTGCGGTTGCAGGTTCAGTTTGTCGAGCCAGTGCATCATGGCGTGTTGTTCCTGCGTAGTTCGGCCTCGAACGACCACGTGGATGTTGGCGCGCCCGGCCGCGTCTCAATTTTAGCCGGCTTGACGTTCGCGAACAGCGCCTGCCCGTTGACTTCAGATTTCTTAAGATCTGAATTGAATTGAGTGACCTCGGGAGTCGCGTCGGGGCTCACGGTTCCCGCCACGACCAGCGTCTGGCCTCGTTGAAAATCCAGTTGGGTCAGCGTCAACTCCGGGGGGAGCGCGTTGACCACCGCACGCCAAGCATCAAGCGCGGCAAAGCGAAGCGCGACTTGATCTTCCAGGATTGATACCTGGGCTTTGAGCTGCAGCGTATTGGTATAGTTGATCCCCATGGCGGACACCTCCGAACGCAAGTCGTCGCGTTGGAATTTTCGCACGTGCAACGTGATCAGGAAGACGGAGAGAACGAAGACATATGCCAGTCCCAGCGCTCCCAGACCGGTGATCCAAAGACGGTCGATGAACTTCTGACGCTGCGCCGCCGCCCAGTCACTGGGTACTAGGGAAGACGCGGGCTGCTGGCGCAGGGCTCGCGCGCTCTCCGTCGCCAGCGCCGCCGGATCAGTCGGCGGCATCGTCTCGACTGGGTGTCCGGACCAATCGTGTAACGCCGGCACGATCACGTTCGCGATCTCCACTTCGGCGGCCAGGTGGGTCACTGGAAGCTGCTTCAGCCATCCATCCATTTCACCCGCCCAGGCCAACTGCCCCAATTGCGCGATTAGCGCGGGCGCCATTGCTTCGCCAGGCGGGAGATGAAGCAGGGTAACATCCCGCCAGACCCCACCGATATACCAACAGGCGAGGCACAAGGGAGCCGCGGTCGTGGCATCAAACAAGAGCCACAGACCATCGTCACGCGGATCGAGTCCGGTCCACTGCCGCACTAAGGGGAAATCCAACTGATTGGCCGTGAAACCGGCCGTGACTTCGCGGTCCAAGAATTCCTCCACCGCGCTTCGTGCCGCGACGATCACCAGTGCCGTCTGCTGCTGGCCGTCGGGATGCGCCTTACTCAGCACAGTCCACACAATTTGATTGACCGGCAGCGGCGAGATTTTCTCGAGTTGAAACTCTACCAAAGCGGGAAGTTCCGCCGGATCGCTCGTGGGCAGGGAGACAGCGCGCACAAAGACACTTTGAGCGGGGAGCCAAGCGATATTGAGCTGCGGACGGACCAAGGCCTGCCAATCGGCAGCCGCGGCCCGCTTTTTTGGTTGAGCCGAACCCGCAGTCGTTTCCTCACCGCCCAAAGCAACGTCGTTCTTACTGATGTTGAATCGCCAGACGCGTCGGCCAGTCGGGGTGACCGACAGGACTTGGCAACCTTGATACCGCGGCGACTTGGAGCTCATTTGCTGAACGCCTTTTCATCACCAATCAAGCTGCGCACGTGTTCTTCCGTTTGCGTGACGCGCAAGACTTCTTCGACCGTCGTGATCCCGGCTTTCACCTTGCGCCAACCGTCCTCACGCAGCGTTCGCATGCCCTGGTTTTTGGCTGCCATCGCAATATTCGAGGCCGGCGCGCGGTTCATGACAAGCGGCCGAATCGACTCGTCGACCACCAACAACTCGTGAATGCCCGTGCGGCCCTGGTACCCCAACTGCCGGCATTCCTCGCACCCAATACCCTTGTAGAAGATCGTGGAGACAATCTCATGCTCGGGGAACCCGATCCGCAGCAAATAATCCCGATCGACCTTCTGCGGCGTCTTGCAGTGCGGACAAATCGTGCGCACCAAACGTTGAGCCATCACCGCCTCAACGGACGACGCCACCAGAAAGGGTTCGATGCCCATGTCGATCAAACGCGTAAACGCGCTGGGGGCATCATTCGTATGTAGCGTGCTGAAGACGAGGTGGCCGGTCAGGGAAGCTCGGATGGCGATTTCCGCCGTCTCAAGGTCGCGGATTTCGCCGACCATGATGACGTTGGGATCTTGCCGCAGAATATGCCGTAATCCGACAGCGAACGTGAGCCCAATCTCACCCTTTACCGGGATCTGATTGATCCCTTTGAGTTCGTACTCGACCGGCTCCTCAATCGTAATGATGCGCTTGGTGACGGAGTTGATGGTCGAAAGGAAGGCGTACAGCGTCGTGGACTTGCCCGAACCGGTCGGACCCGTGACCAGAAAAATCCCGTGGGGCTTGACGATAATCTCGCGGATCGCCGCATCTTCGTCGGTCGCGAAGCCCAACTTATCGAGACCGAAGAAAATCTTCCCCCGCGTCAGCAACCGCAGCGAAACAGATTCGCCCCAGACCGTCGGCACCGTGGAGACGCGGATGTCGATTTCTTCGCCTTTGATCCGAACGTTGATCCGGCCGTCTTGCGGCAGTCGCTTTTCGGCGATGTTCATTCCCGCCATCACCTTCACGCGCGAGATCAG
>DLVS01000351.1 GCA_003445095.1 Verrucomicrobiales bacterium | reverse complement strand
AGCGAGCGCAACAGAACTCCCGCCCGAAGTTGCGGCCGCCACCGCTCCCAACATTCCGGCAACAGAAACCACCCCGCCGCCAGAGGTCAAACCGACCGAAGCTATCGCGGAGAAAGCCACGCGTCCGGCCCTGAGGCCCGAGACTTCCGCTTCCACAACCGGACTCGCCGAAGCAGACCGCGCTGAAGAAGTCGTACCCATGAGCCTGCTGCGCCGAAGAATCGCCGAGCGGCTCGTCTCCGCGCAGCACACCGCGGCCCTGCTCACGACCTTCAACGAAATTGACATGGGCGCGGTCATCGCGTTGCGGAAGGAGAACCAGGAACGATTCCAAGAACGGTATCAGATCAAGCTGGGCTTCATGTCGTTCTTCATCAAAGCGACCGTGGCAGGGCTCAAGGAAGTTCCGCAGCTCAACGCCGAAATTCGCGGCACCAACATCGTCTATCGGAACTATCACGATATCGCGATCGCGATCGGCGGCGGTCGCGGACTCGTTGTTCCCGTCTTGCGCAACGCCGGTCGGATGAGTTTCGCGGAAGTCGAGCAAGGCATCGCTGACTTCGCGCAACGAGTGAAGGCCAATAAGATCAAACCCGACGAACTCCAAGGCGGCACGTTCACCATCACCAACGGCGGCACCTATGGGTCGCTGCTCTCGACGCCGCTGGTCAATCCACCACAAAGCGGAGTGCTCGGCATGCACGCAATTCAGGAGCGGCCCGTCGCGGTGGCCGGCCAGGTGGTCATCCGCCCGATGATGTACGTGGCACTGACTTACGATCACCGCCTTGTGGACGGCCGAGAAGCCGTACAATTCCTCAAGCGAATCAAGGAGTTCATCGAAAGTCCGGCGCGGATGCTGATCGAGATTTGAATTCCGGGAGGCGGGCGATAGCGCGGGCAGCGGCTCGTTAGGGATCACTGCTCACGTCGACTGGCGGTTCATGGCCACGATTCACCTCCCTTTCACCGAACCCTCAAAGGCGCGCCAAGCAAGAAAGCCTCGGTATCCGTAACACCTGTCCCGCCCACTTCCGCCGAGGTACGCTAAACGCGGGCAATCTCTCTTTTACGCTTGTCCTCGGCACCAATGGCTATCCCTGCTCGCTTCTCACCTGCGCTTAGGTCAAGTTCTCTGGCGGATGATTTCAAGAATACGCGCGTTTGCCGTTGCAGTTCAGCTGATGGCACTGAGTCGCCTGCTCGCGGCGCCGGCCGGGAACATCGTCTCTTTCTCACAAAGCGAGTTTGTCGGCGGCCAATCGGCGACGCTTACCGTCGGGGCGACCAATTCGAGTACCGCGACCTATGATTTTGCGGTCCGTTTCATTCAGGTCCCCACCGGTTGGACATTGGCAACGGACACGATCTATCCGCTTTGGGGATGGAACTACAATCGGACCGATGGAATCGCTCCGAGCGCGACGGCCGAGTTCAAGCCGTTCTACGTCACTCCGCCCGCCGTCGGCGGTACCGGACAAATCACGTGGGAGCTTTGGCAGGTGGACACTGAGTTCGGCTTCACCTCGTTCGTTCAGAAACTCGATACCGTGCAGCAATCGGTCTCGGCCTCCGGTACGCCGAGCCCGTTTGCGCTGCTATTGCCGGCCGCCGGGTCGACGACTCAGCCGCCCACGCCCGAATTCCAATGGCAGGCCGCGACGAATGCCGTCGGGTATTTGCTGGAGATCGAAGGAAGTATTTTGGGTCAACGGAATCCTCTCGACGAGATTGTTTCGGTGAGCCTGGGTACGGTGACCAATTGGGCTTATTCCGGCACACCCGCCTTGGCCTGTGCCTCGACCTATTGGTGGCGCGTTTCGGCAACCAACGCCTCGGGGTCTACGGTAAACAACGGCAGTTGGCAGTGGTTTACCGTGACTGCGCCCGACCCGTTCGGACTGTCCGCGGTCGATGTCGCCGGCTTGTTCCCTCAGCTTCAATGCATCAATCGAGACGTAAGTGCGCTCACCGATTTCGCCTACACGCTGGAACATGGTCTAACCAACTTGTCGGGCGCCCTGTTGACCACGAATGCGAGCCAAGTGTTGGTCCTCATTCACGGTTGGAATCCGAGTCCCCTCATCGGCCCGGCCACGTTCGATCCCTTTAACGAAGTTCCGTGGCAGGCGGTGGTGACCAATCTCACGCAATCTCCCACCTTCACCACCAATTGGACCGTGGTGGCTTACAATTGGGCACATGACGCCAACGTGGGTACGGTTCCAACCGCGGAGACGGCGCGGCCCGTCGGACCAGCCGACGTGGGGGGTATTCCCTTGATCGGCTCGGCGACAGATGCTGCCGAGCGGGGTTACCAGCACGGGTTACTCATCGGTTCTAAGTTGTTGGAGCAGGTAGGGACCAACAATCTGAAACAAGTTCACCTCTGTGCGCACAGCGCGGGTTCTTGGGCGTTGTACACCGCCTCGCGCTATTTGCGGGCGAACGGTCCGCCCAAATTGCAGGTGCAGGTGACTTATCTAGATCCCTTCATTCCGGCGCAGGCGTGCTTCAACAGCAGCCATCCGTTTACACCGGACCTGCTTCAAAGTTCAACCAACTACGCCAGCGTGACCGTGTCCGGCGCAGTCGCCGCGGACGGATATTGGGCTACGGTGGATGACGTCACGGACTATGCGGCCTGCGGATCCACGACGATTCACTGGAGCTGGCCCTCGCCTAACTCGGCGACCTTCAAGGTGGATAACACGACCTATGGTCAGAACAACTGGTACGCGCACGATGGCCCGGTGAAGTTCTACGCCGCGACCATCGCCGATCCAGCCATAGGGGCTGCCAGCGGCTACGGCTGGAAAAAGTCCCTCATGTATAACGAATATCACAACGTTTCGACTGAATCGTTGACGATGACGGCCATGTATTTGGCCGCCTGCGACTGTCTCCGACTCGAAGTCACCGGCACTCCCGGAACACTTCGGCTTTACTCCGGCACCACCTTAGATGGATTGACAACGTCCGAGCTCGTGCAGATTCCGGAATCAGGTCGGCTTCAACACGAGGTGCCAGTCACGACGTCGAACATGCAATTCTTCCGCCTGGTACCGACCGAAGAATGATTCAATCAAATGAGCCGCACATTCCCGCCGTCCGTTGATTAACGCCGCTTCGGTCGAATCAGAATCACCTTCTTATCGCTGCCCTCGACTTCGACGCTGGACGTCTCCACGTCGGGGTCGTCCTTGAGCGCGTTGTGAACGATCCAGCGATCGTAGGCGTTCATGGGCTCCAATTCCAACACATCACCCCAGCGCCGCACTTTCTCCGCCGTTTCGAGGGCGCGCTTGGTCAGTTGCTCCCGCGCCTGCTGTCGATAGCCGCAGACGTCCAAAATGATCCGGGGAATCTTGGTGTCGTGATGAAATACCAGTCGGTTGAGCAAGTACTGTAGTTCGCTCAGCGTCTGTCCGGACCGGCCAATGAGTCGCCCGGGATCGTCGGTCTGGATGTCCAGCAAGATCTGATCGTCCAGTCGGCGTTGATCGATGGTCACGGTGAATCCCAGCGTCCGCAGCATTTCATCCAGCGTCGCTTTTGGGTCAATTTTGGGCGTCTCGTTCACAAGCAGAGTCGTTAGCTTGGCGGAATCCCGGGCGAGACTCACGCCTTTTTCCGCGCTGCGCCACCCGGCGGCGTGTTCTTGGCGGCCGCCTTCTCATCGTTCATGCGCGTAAGTTTGGTTTGCAGCACGCTCAAGAGATTCTGCGCCGTCCAATACAGGGTCAATCCCGAGCTGTAGTTGTAGAGAAATGCCACGAAGAACACCGGCATGTACTTCATGATTTTCTGTTGGGCCGGATCCATTTGCGGTGACATCGGCGTCAAATGGGCCATCCACAGGGAGGTACACCCCATCAAGAGCGGCAGTAGATTGAACGGAAGCCCCACCCCCACCACGCCCAGGAAAGGAATCCAACCCAGCCCGGGAATGGTGAACAGCGTGTCAGGCGCCGACAGATTGCAGACCCACAGGAAGCTCGCACCGCGCAATTCGATGGCCGTCCGGAGCATGAAGAAGAATCCGATGAAGACCGGGAACTGGATCAACAAAGGGAGGCAGCCGGCCGCGGGATTGACCTTGTGGCGCTTCATACACTCCATGGTCTTCTCCTGCAGTTTGGCCGGTTCGTTTTTGAACTTTTCCCGAATGGCTTGAAGCTCCGGTTGAATCGCCTGCATTCGTTTCATCGACCGCGTGCTCATGGCGGTCAGAGGCCAGAACAACCCTTTGATAATGACCGTGAGCGCGATGATCGACCAACCGTACGACGGGATAAAGGTGTGCAGACCGTTCAGCGACAGAAGCAGCGCTTTGGCAAAAATCCCGGTGAACCCTGTTAAATCCATGATCGCCTCGAGGTTGAGCCTCATTCGAGACAGGGTGAAATACTCCTTGGGCCCGGCGTAGAGGCTGAAGGTCTGTTCCGCTTTCTGTCCGGCTGAGAGTCCTCCACCCGGAAAGACCATCGCCGTTTGGTAGGCTCGTGGATCCGGGTTGAGTCGCCCATCGGCTTCCAGTTCTGCCGTGGTGGGTTTCGGCAGCGCGAGATCGCGAACAATGACCTGCTGCGCCGGACTATCAGGCACGGCGATCATCCCGAAAAAGCGGTTGTGGGCGGCGGCCCAGACCACGTTGCTCGCGCCGGCGACGTACTCGGTTCGCGGCGTTCCCGGGAGGCAGCCGAGCGTTTTGTTTGCGAAGTAGCTCATGTTGACGGCGTGAGCCGACTTGCCATCGAACCAGTGGGCCCCGAGCCAATCCCCAGTCTCATGGCGATCAGGCGAAGCCGCCGTTCCGATCACCAACTCACCTCCGGGTAGAGCGACCGGAGAAGTGCCCGTATTCTCGTAGCGGATGGTTACGTGAAACACATAGTTGCTGGCGATCCGATACTCCTTAACGACGCGCAAACCACCGGGGACATCGCGTTGGGCTGTGACGACACCCTGCGATGAAGTCAGTTGATACTCTTCATGCGCCCCCATCCCGGGCACGCCGTAGTGAACGAACGCAGGCGAAAACGCCGGGTCATTCAAAGTCGCCAACGCGGCGGACGTGGCCTGTCCTTTATTTCCGCAGCCGACGACGGCCGGGTACTCTTTCAGCTCCACCATCTTCAATCCGCCGCCACGCGAAGTGAACGTCGCACGCACTTGAGCGTTTTCGAGGAGCACGGTGCGATCAGGCGACGCGGACAGCACCGTAGTGGGCGGTGTCGGCACCTGCGCTACTGGGAGGTAGGGTGTTGCCGGGGGAATGGCCGCCTGATTAGACAGGCCTGTCTGATTGGTTCTTACGTACGGAGAGTTAGCGCCGCCGACGGGCGCGGGTGACGGCGGAAGCAGTTTATTGATGCCCACCTGCCACGCCAGCATGAGGCAAAACGCGGCGACGATGATGCCAATCCCTTTGCGATCCATGCGAGCGGTTCAGGAAATAATGCGAACTCGTTCGGGAACCGGGTCCAATCCGACTCCACCCCACGGATGACACCGGCAGAGGCGCCTTATCGAATACGCGCTGCCAACAACGACTCCGTGTCGCTCAATTGCCTCCCCGGCGTACTGAGAACACGTCGGCGTAAACCGGCAGGTCTCCGGACAACCCAAGAGCGCATTCTTAAGTGGCGAGAGCACTCGGCGGTAAATCCGCAATCCGGTCAGCGCAACGTGTTGGGCGAGGTTCATGGTGCCTCCTGACCCGGTTTGCTTGCCCAATCCGCCTTTAACAAACCGGCGTGTTTCAGGGCCTTTAGCAGATCCGCCTCCACGTGTTGATAGCGATGACCAACGATCGATTTGCGAGCGACCAAGACTGCCGAAACCGAACGGGTAAGGTCGAAGCGATGGCGACGGAAAGCCTCGCGCAGAAGTCTTCGGGCGCGGTTGCGAACCACTGCGTTCCCGAGGGCCTTGCTCGTCACGACTCCCACTCGCGAAGTCCGGTTCAGTGCTAGTTCGGTCGGTTGCCAATTGAAAATCAGGCAGCCTTGGACCTGCCGCCGGCCTTCGGCTTTCAGGCGAACAAAGTCTGCCCCTGCCCGCAACCGGTGTTCTCGGCGCAGACGCAACCGAGGCCGGGGCGTCGCAGACATGGGCAGTGGTCGCGCCAGCAACTCACACTGGCGTCAAACGCTTGCGGCCCAGACGGCGGCGATTGTTGATAACGCCGCGGCCACCTTTGGTGGACATGCGGGAGCGGAAGCCGTGTTGACGAACACGACGAATCTTCGAAGGCTGGTACTGGCGTTTCATGATGGACAACCGCTCCCGACCGGAGCAGAGCGGCGGAAGCTAACAATCAACCTCCTTCCGTCAATCATCATGTCCTGCGACGTTGCAATGACTTGACCCGGCTGGCTCCACCGAACCAGCGTCCGTCCACACTCCCAGAACGCCATGCATGGCCAGTTCTCCCGCCTGCCGGTTGTGCTGCTCACCGGAGCGAGCACCGGGCTTGGTTTGGCCACCGCCCACGCGCTAGCCTCCCAAGCGTGCCGGGTCGCTCTCACGGCTCGGGCTGAATCGTTACCGCGTCTCGCCGCCGCCGGCCTTCGAGAATCGGATCGCTTGCTGTTTCGACCACTGGACGTGGTTGAGCGGCGTCAACGAGAAACCGTCGTGTCCGAACTCACCGACCGCTGGGGTGGCATAGACGTGCTCATCAACAATGCCGGGATTGCGTACCGAGCGGTGGTCGAACACTGGGATCCGAACGCGTGGCGCAATATCATGGAAGTCGACGTGGTCGCCGCCCTTGACCTCACCCGACTGGTGCTACCCGGCATGCGCACCCGCCGCTCCGGCCGAATTCTCAATGTATCGTCCGTGGGGGGCATGATGGCGATGCCCACGATGTCGTTGTATAGCGCCGCCAAGTTTGCGTTGGAAGGAGCCACCGAATCGCTTTGGTACGAGGTTCGTCCTTGGGGAATTTGGGTCAGCCTGATTGAGCCCGGTTTCATCCGTTCCGATTCATTTCGGAACACTCGATTTACTCAGCGCAGCTTTTCCGCAGCGATGGATGGTGACGATCCATATCATGCCCACTACTTGCACATGGCGCAGTTCATTGAACGAATGATGGAACGCGCGGTCGCCACCCCCGAGCGCGTCGCCCGGCGAATCCTCCGGACCTTGCGCCAACGCCGGCCGCCGCTGCGCGTGTACGCAACTCCCGATGCTCACCTGTTTGCCCTCTTGCGACGGCTACTCCCGCGTGGACTCTATCACGGGATCCTCTATCGCGCGTTACCGCACATCAGCGCTTGGGGCCACGAAAACGGGAAGCCGCCGCTCGCCTGACTCTAGTTCCCGGAGTGCCTCGCAGCAGCAGTATCGCTCAGGCGCCGACAGCGCATTCCGTCGAGGGCACTGCGGAGTTTCGCTGAGCCAAGGCCTCGGCGCGAGGCGCGTTTGGATTGTCGAATGGCGCCCGGGGAATCAGGCCCAAAGTCGCCAGGAGCTCCGCGTCGGCATCGTAACTGGGCGAAGGAACGGCTTTGGTGAGCATGAACTCTGTCTCGCTCGAGAAGATCGAATTGGCCCCAGCCATAAAACACAGCGCTTGTTCCGTCGCATTCAGCTTGGCTCGCCCCGCAGTCAATCGCACGTCCGACTTCGGCATTAGAATTCGTGCCGTCGCGATCATCCGGATCACGTCCCACACCGGTACGTCTTGATTCTCCGCCATCGGCGTGCCGGGCACCTTGCTCAAAATGTTTATGGGAACCGACTCAGGGTGAGGGCGGACGGCCGCCAACGTTTGTAACATCTGCAACCGGTCGGTGACACTTTCTCCCAAGCCGATGATTCCTCCTGAACAAACGGTGACGTTAGTCTTTCGCACATTCTCGATCGTGGCCAGGCGATCGCCGTACCCTCGCGTGGTAATGATCGTTTCATAAAATTCGGCGCTGGAATCCACGTTGTGGTTGTAGGCATACAAGCCCGCCTCCTCAAGTCGTTGCGCTTGGGCCGTGTTCAGCATTCCGAGCGTGCAGCAAACCTCGAGCCCCAAGTCGGTCACACTCTTGACCATTTCCACAACCCGATCGAATTGCCCGTTGTCTTTCACCTCACGCCAGGCGGCACCCAAACACACTCGAGAAACCCCGGCGGCCTTGGCGCGGTTGGCTATCTCGACGACCTCGTCCCGCTCCATCAAGCGCTCCGGGGTGATGCCCGTGGAATATCGCGACGATTGAGCGCAGTAAGCGCAGTCCTCCGGGCACGCCCCGGTCTTGATTGAAATTAACTTGCAGACCTGCATCTCCGTCGGGTCATGCGACTGCCGATGCACGGAGGCCGCGCGGAAGACCAGTTCGAGCAATGGCGAATCGTGAATCGCGCGAATTTCCGGTAGGGTCCAGTCATGACGAAGGACTGACTTCATTCGGGTCCAAGCATGGAGGCGAGGCATTCGCTTGTAAATCTGGGATATGACCTGGGTTGACGGCATGCGGTGACGCCGTTGTTCGACCTATCGTCTCGGAGTTTGGAGTCGCGGACGGATGGCAACTTGGATATAGGTCGGGGGTGTTCCGGAGTCTCTTACTCGTAGTGTTTTTGTGCCTGGTTATCACCGTCAGCCGCGCCGCACCGATCAAAGTTGCCTGTATTGGCGACAGCATCACAGAGGGCGCCGGTCTCTCTAGCCCCGGCGTTGAAGGCTATCCCGCTAAACTTCAACGCCTCCTTGGACCGGCGTATCAAGTCAGCAACTTCGGGGTCAGTGGCCGGACTCTTCTCAAGAAAGGAGACTATCCGTACTGGAAAGAATCCGCCTACTCGCGGAGTCTCGCCTTCAAGCCTGACATCGTCTTTATCCTGCTGGGAACCAATGACTCGAAGCCGCAAAACTGGAGGCATTCGACGAATTTTATGGCGGACTTTGAGGAACTAATCGCGAGTTACGCGTCGCTGGAGACGCGACCTCGAATGGTGCTGGGCACACCGCCGCCTGTCTTCAAGAATGGCGCCTTTGATATCAGGCCGGCCGTCGTGGCCGATGAAATTGCGCCGCTGGTTCGGCAATTGGCAGCCGAACCTGGGCGCGAACTAGTCGACTTTCACACGCGCCTCGCCGGCCGGACTGAATGGTTTCCGGATACAGTTCACCCGGACTCTCGAGGAACGTCACCGATGGCAGCTATTCTCTGGGAGACGATCGTGGGACCTGCCTCGGAAGAGGAACCCGAATTACGGTTGGACCCCGTGGCGAGCAACCGCGCGGCGTTGGAGTGGCCCCGCACCGGGGCCGGATTCGTGGTAACGATGAGTCCTGCCTTAAGCGGCCCCCAAGCGAAATGGGTCGTGTCGCCGACTCCCATTTATAATAACGGTGACGTGCTCCGACAAACCAACAGTCCGTCCAACGTTCGGTACTATCGGTTGCTCCGGCCGTGACGGGACACAGGTCTCATCAGCGGGACGCCAAACCAAAGGTCGGCTTAACAGTTTCCTACTTTTCGTGCGGGAATAACGGCTCGATGGAATGAAGTCCGTCGGCCAGTGCCAACAGTTCTTCGCCGGTCGGCTCGACACCAAGCGTCCACGCTGGCGGATCGCTCGCTGGGAACGAATCAGCCAGCGTGTCGTCAATCTCGGCTTCGCTCACGCTCCACCATAGTGCTCGTGGTGCCCAGTC
>DLVS01000346.1 GCA_003445095.1 Verrucomicrobiales bacterium | reverse complement strand
GGCGAAGTCGTAGTACTGCTCCACCAGCAGGATGGCCATGTCGCCCGACTCGGCCAGCACGCGGATGGCGCGCTCGATGTCCTTGATGATCGAGGGTTGGATGCCCTCGGTCGGCTCGTCGAGGATGAGCAGGCGAGGATGAGAGCCCAGGGCCTTCGCGATTTCGACAAGCTGTCGTTCGCCGGCCGACAGAAGTTCAAGCGGCGTGTCGGGGTCCTGTTGCAGACCGACTGCGGACAGACGGCTCCGCGCAACTTCACGTAATTGCCGGCGATCGATCGGACGAAATCCCGAAGCGCTCACTTCGCCGGGACCGCCGGGGTGAGGAAAGCTGGTCAAGCAGAGGTTTTCGGCCAGGGTAAGGTTCGGGAACAGATTCAACTCTTGATGCACGAACGCGATGCCGGCGTGTTTCGCTTCCGCCGGCGACCGTGGCGTGTGCGGCTGGTCCGCGAGGAACATCTGCCCGGAGTCCGGTTGAAGATTACCACCGAGCAGATTCATGAGTGTAGACTTGCCCGCGCCGTTTTCGCCGACCAAACCGGTGATGCGTCCGGCGTGGACGTCGAAGCTCACCGATTTGAGAACGGGAACGCTGAAGAACGCCTTATCGATCCCAACAAAGCGGAGAAGCGGTTTCGCCGCTGCCATACCAAGTTCAGCTGAATCATCCATGCTGTGGATAGAAAGAGCGACGAACTACCGATCACGGACGTTCCGCCAAGTGTCCAGTAATGCCGCGAGCAAGATGACGCCACCCTTCGCGATCATGATGACGAAGAAGGTTAGCCCGAGCAGATTCAGGCTGTTGTCGAGCAGGCGGATGAACAGCACACCGAAGAGCGCCCAGAGCACTTTTCCTTTACCCCCGAACAGGCTCACACCGCCGATGACCGTTGCAGCAATGACATCGAGGAGCATCCGTTGACCAAGCACCGGGGATGCTGTCTCCGCTTGGCCGGTCAAGAGCAGGCCTGCCATCGCCGCCATCACGCCGCTCAAGACGTACGCCCCAGTGATTACGCCAGCGGTCGGCACTCCCGAGACCTGGGCGGCGCGAACGTTATGACCGACGGCGTAGAGCCAGCGGCCGAATAAAGTCCGGCTCAATAGCAGGTGCGCCAACCCTGTGATCACGACCGTCACGAACAACGCGAGCGTCGTTTTGTTACCGAAGGCGACAAACCCAGCGGGCAGGTTGGCGATCCCCATTGACTTGGTCAGAGCGATCGCTAGTCCGCTAAAGAACATCATCGTGGTGAGGGTGACAATGAAGGGCGGCATCTGGAATCGCGTCACCGCGATGCCATTGAACAACCCCACGCCCGCTCCCGCGGTGAGCATTAGCAGAATTCCAAGCGGCACAGCCTCAGGCCCGGAGCCCAGCCAGCCGGAGTCCAGATTCACCGCCAGCCCGCCGATGACGCTTGTCAGCGCGACGGTTGAAGTAACCGAGAGATCAATTCCGCCGCTGATCAGGACGAGCGTTTGCCCAACCGCCAGCAGAAGCAACGGCAGGAGCGTCGTGAGGATCGATTCGAAGTTTCCGGCGGAGGCAAATCCCGGGGTGAAGGGTGCGAGCACCGCGAAGTAGACAGCACTCAATAGCAGAACAAAGTGCTCCGACCAGACGACACGCGTTGCGACGCCTACCGAGGGGGAGGGACTAATTGGCTGGCCGGCGGATGAACTCACGCGCTCGTTTGCTTACGGGCTTTCATTACACAGGAGAAGTTCAAGACAGCCACCGTTGCTGCGAGACAACAACAAAACCCCCTTACGGCTTCTTCTTATTCGCCACCACCGCACCCCACATCCGCGGTGCCAACTCTTTGAGATTGGCCTGGGTAATGGCGAAGCCCCGGTCGTCAATCCGAGCCGGAGCGGCGATGCCCTTCTTCGCGTCGACGATGACCTTGATTGCCTGTTCCGCCTCCCACAGCAAATCCTGCACTCCCGTCGCATCGACGTATCCCTCTTTCATCAGTTGGTACGCCGTGGCATCGCCGTCGAAGCCCCCGAGGATAACGTGTCCCGGCTCGTTGACCTTCCTCCATTTCCCTTGGTTGCTGAGCACTGACCTAATGCTCGGGAACATAAAATCGCTGGAGGTGAAGATAACACCGATGTCCGGGTTGGCCTGAAACGCACTTTGTACGCCCGCGAGCGCTTTCTCCTGATTCCAATCCGTGGGAATGCGGGCAACGACTTCGATGGCGTCCGGCGCCGCTTTTACCGCCGCCTCGAATCCATCGCGGCGTCCAAGGGCATTGATGTCACCGAGGTCGCCGATCAGAACGATGGCCTTCTGTTTCTTTCCGGTTTTGCGCGCCTCCGCGATCAGGTAATCCACCGTCTCCTTGGTAATCGAGAAGTTGTCGGGCGCGATCACCGTGTGTTTGGCGTCAGTAGGGTCTGACGGACGGTTGTACAGGACGACGGGAATGTTGGCCGCTTTGCCGGCCTTAATCATGGGGATGACGGTTTTAGCATCCTTAGGCGCAATAATGATACCATCCACCTTGCGATTGACGAAGCTCTTCACTTGCTCCAACTGGCGATTGGCATCGCCGTCAGCAACGGCCTCCAGAAGCTTGATATTTTGCCGCTGACTTTCGGACTTCAATTTGTCCCATGCGGCAACCCAGCTCTCCGTCTGGAGGGTTTCAAAAGCGACCCCGATCGTTAGCGGCTCGGCATCGCCTGGCGGAGAGCTGGAGGTCGAAATCGCCGGTGACTCCGACTTCCCACAAGCGCTGAGCATCAGGCCGACGACGGCTAATAACGCGAAAAGAATGGATCGAGTTTTCATGCAGCCTTCGCGGCAGTGGACCGACCAAGTGAAGCGGTCAGGCTCGCCGGTGTCCACCGGCAGAAACATTCATTACTTGACCGAATTGGACGGCCCCGGGAAAGCGCTTCGTTCCCAGAATGGCGCACAGCGACGCTGGGACTTAGCGAAATGAAATGACCCGATCTTCAGCCGCGCTGCTGTACGCCGCGTAAGTGAGCTCCATGGTCTTGAGATTGTCCGCGCCGGTGGTTTCACCACCTCCTTCGCCTCGGAGCGCCCGGAGCAAGTCGCGATGGCAATCCACAATACTGGCGTGGGCGACGGCGTATTGGGAATCGGCCCACGGATAGCGCGGGGGTGGATGCCGTTCGATCAAAGTGCCGTTTCGCGTTGTCACTTTGATTAAATAGTCCGCGCTCACTTCGAGCGAGCCCAACGGGCCCTCGACGAAGGCTAAAGTTTGAGGAAACGCCTCGCGAACTGTCGGCTCCAGCGGGGTCTTGGCGTATCCCAATTCGATTACCACCGTCGTCTTGGCGGGCCCCATCGACAACAAAAGCGTGGCCACATTCTCCCCTTTAACCTTCGGTGCGAGCGTCTTGCGGATCTGGCAATACACGGAATTTGCCTCACCGAAGCACAATCGCGCCACGTCCAGGATGTGAACTCCCAGGTCGGTCAGGATAAATTGTTTCAACTCGCGCAACGCCGGTTGATTCGCCCAACAATCGTAGCCCGAGATCATGGTAAGGCGGCCGCGGAACGGAGTGCCAATCACGCCGGAGTCAATCAGTCGCTTGAGCTGCCGCATAGGAGTTTGCCAGCGCCAATTCTCGTGGACGAAAAATCGGGTCCGAGTTTTGGCGAAGGCTTTCACCATCGCGCGAGCGGCCGCCAGGGAGGGCGCCATGGGCTTCTGACAAATGCAGGGAACTCGCCGCTGCGCGCAGAGCAACGACAGCGGTTTGTGGCCCGCGATTTCGGTGATGTTATCCACGAAGTCCGGTTTCGCTTCCCGCAACAAATCTTCGGGGGTGTCGTACACCGCGGGGATCCCAAACTCGCGAGCGAGGGCTTCGGCTTTGGGTCGAGTCCGATTGTAAATGGCGACACAGGTGACGCCTTCCAGTTCGCGCCAGGCAGAGAGTTGGTACCGGGTCCAGAATCCAGCGCCGAAAATGGCGAAGCGGAGTTCGCGGGCGGACATGGGGGAAGGATGGAATGAATCGCAGCCGAGAGCGAGAACGTTGCGAAACCTTTAAGGGATTTGAGCGGCTTTGGCGTCCGAGGTCCGACAATCAGGGAGTTTCTGTGATCGGGCCCGACCATCGCCATCCCGGGCCGCGCTGTTCGCCTGGGCGAACGTTTAACCCACTTCGGTGGCGCCAGGGGCCGGCTGCAACACCCGAATTTGAGGCCATCGCGACCGAATTGAGTGGACGAACCATTCCCGAGAAGCGCCATCGCCATGGCCCAGAATGACTACCTTGGGATCCACCTGGCCCACGAAATCCAGAAGATCGTCGCGATTGGCGTGCGCGGTAAGGTCGAACGCTTCCATTCGACAGCGCCGGGTCAGTTCGCCGGCCGAACCGCTGAAAATGAAGCGTTCACCCTGGGAGGACATCCGTAGCCGACCGGCTGGCGATTCGGGGGCGGCGTATCCCACAAAAAAGATCGCGTGCTTGGGATCCTCAATCATTCGAATCGCCAAATCGTGTGCGGCGGTGTTCTCACTCATCATACCGGCCGTAAGGACGAATAGTTTCCCATCAGCTAGTTTCACCTGCGCCAACTCACGCGGCGGAAGCACCTTCAGGTCGAGGGCTTCCGTTAAACGCAACTTTGGATGCGAGCGATTCGTGCGGTGCGCCTGCAGATCGTAGATTTCGGTAAAGACTCGACCCAGTCCTCCGATATGGACCGGACGAGGCTTCCACCGACCGGCACGCATCCATACGGCCAGCTCGGCCAGAATCTCCTGGGTTCGCCCTAGGCCGAATGCGGGAATGAGGACCGATCCTTTGGCAGCGAGCACCGAGTCTATGGCGTCACCGAGGCGGGATACTTCGGCCTTCCGCGAAAATCCTGGGTCGAGGCTGCGGTTACCGCGAGTCGTTTCCATGATCAAAACGTCGGCCTTCACACCGTCGAACCGCGCCGCACGGAGCAGGGTTTGATCGTGAAAACACACGTCGCCTGTGAAGAATAGCGTTTGCTTGCGCCCCCGGACGCGTATCCCGGCTGAACCCAGGGTGTGGCCGGCGTCGAAGAATTCGAGGGTCGGCGATGTTCCGCGGCGCCCACGCGGAAAGGACACCCACTCGATCTCTTTGCGAAAGGAGATGCCTTGGAACACGGAGGCATAATCATCCACTTCCTCGTGAGTGAAGAGTGGGTATTCCCGAATGCCGAGTTCTTCACGCTGGCGGAGCATGACGTTCACTGAGTTGTGCAGGACCCGCTCGACGATGAAGTAACTGAGGTCCGTCATGAACACGTGCGCGGTTGGGGAATGCCGAAGTGCTACCGGAAGTGAACCGACGTGATCGTGGTGACAGTGGGACAAGGCGATCGCATCGACCCCAGCCTCACCCACGCGGTCGTACATTGGCAAACTCTCGCGCCCTTCACGTTGCGGATGCGTGCCCGCATCCAAAAGGAGTCGGTGTCCGTCGCATTCCACCAACCAGGATGTGGCGCCAATGTCTGGGTCTGGATTCAGGTTGGTGACGTGCACCCCGAGACCGTGACCTTGAAGCGCAGGCAGACCAATATTGAAGTGGAGCTCAGGGAAGTTCCACGGCCGGCCTTCGGTTCGGGTCAGTCCCCACGAGGGTGATGTGACCTCAAGCTCAATTTCTCCCACGAGCGAAGCTTGGTGTGCTTGGCCAATGATCGGGGGTAAGTTACTCTCGAAGTCGCCCGTTCGATTTGGCGAGCTGATGCTCGCGTGCCATCCTCATCGGCAGCGAACGTGAGGCCGAATGGCCGTGCGGATGCTCGGCCGGTCAAGTTGGTCACAAAATGGATTTCGAAGTGAGAGCTGCTCGCCTTTGGAGAACGTCGATCCTGGCGGGGGCTGCGTTTGGCCTTGGCACCATTCAGGGCGCGGTCATTCCGCTGCCCAACGGGTCCTTCGAAGCGCCCGCCACTGTCTTCGTCAATACTCATGTGGACAACTGGCAAAAGGGCCCAAAACCAGATTGGTACGTCGAAACCGACGAATACCGATGGGATCAATTGACTGGAGTCTTTAAGAATCCAGCGCCCAGCGCCGTCGATCACCTCCAAAACTGTGATGGTGCCCAAGCGCTCTGGCTCTTTGCGGTGCCCGAAGTTGAGCTGTCGCAAGACTACCTTTCGCAAGATTGGAATGATCCTTCACCCACGCATGCCTTCGACGCCAGGTTCCAAGTGGGCAAGGCGTACGAGCTAACTGTGGGCATCAATGGTGGCGGAGGAGGAATGCAGGAAGGCGTGACGATGGAGATCAGTCTTTATTACCGAAATGACGACGGCGAAGCCAAGGCGGTGGCCGCGACAACGATTTCCCACTCGGCGGAAACGTTCCCAAATCATACTTGGTTCACCGATTTTTCTGCCCGAGTCGGCACGGTTCAACCAAGCGATGCCTGGGCAGGCCGACACATTGGTGTGCGCATTCGCTCCACTGTCCCCCTCGAATCGCAGGGCGGGTATTGGGACTTGGACAACGTTCGCGTGGTCGAAACGCCGGAAACTTCACTGACGCTCACGTCGACTCTCGAAGGGACAGATTTACGGGTGGGCTGGTTATCGACGCAAGGATTCGAATATCAGGTAGAAGTCTCGGAGAACTTGGTCTCCTGGACCGCCTACGAAGCACCCCTAGCCGGAACCGGCGGACCATTGTTCAGACTCGTTGCAGCGGACCAGCACCCGCCGGCCTTTGTCCGGGTGCAAGCTACTCCGGCGCGGTGACACTCGTGAGCGTGTGCGCGCCAGCGAACGGCATATTGGGCGGGAACTACTGTGACCTTCCTCGCCGCGACGTGTTGTTCGGCGCCGCTGTTCGGCGAGCCGCATTGTCCGGATTCACACTCATCGAATTGCTGGTCGTCCTGGCGGTCATCGCCATTCTCGCGGGCCTGCTGCTGCCCACGTTAGCGCCGGCGCGTGGCGCAGCCACTCGGGCGGCGTGTTTGTCGAACCTCCGGCAAATCGGGATTGGAATCTTCAATTATGCGGCCGACAGCGACGGTCGAATCCCCTTCGGACCCAAGGCGCCGCCCTTTACCAGTCCAGCGGATCTTTATCCCTCGACCGGAGCCCCGACCAGTCTGCTGTCCCTACGCGACGGCGCACCGGTCGGACTTGGGTTGCTGCTGCGGCAACACTTGGGCACGCAGCCACGAGTCTTGTTTTGCCCGGGCAACGATCAACCCACGGACGCCGCCGCGGAGTTGGCCCGCGTCGGTTACGGACAAGCTCAGGGAAGCTATTACTATCGCCACGCGGGAAATACCGAACTGTTCGACGGCCCCAATACCCCGGTGTTGCCGGAGCGCCTCCAGCTCGACCGACTGGGTAACAATCGCGACGGTCAGCCAATTCACGCGCTCGTCCTCGATTCTCAATTCCTTTGTCCACCCGATCTTGAGGCCTTCAATGTGCGCCCGCGCACACATCATCGGCAAAAGTCGTCGGGAATTCTCTTTGCCGATGGCCATACCGCGGCTCGACCGAATCGGGACGGCCGATTCTTGGTCGATGTCCGTGACTACACCCAGATTCGCTCGGCATTCGATAAAATCTTGAGAGTCTTCGAAACCGCAGATCTGCAACCGTAATGAAATCGTTACTTTGCGTGACTACGAAGAGTTGCCTCGAGCACGTCGAACATTTTGGCAGGAGGGACAGTAGTAGCTACTGCGCGCCGCCTGGACGAATTGCCGAATAGGAGTTTCGCACGTGAAACACGGCTGGCCTGCCCGATCGTAGACGTGGAGTTGCTCCGGATTGTGAGCCGAGGTTCTTCCTGAGCTATCACCGAAATAAAACAGGCCATCCGTCCCTTTCGCGAAGTCAAGCGGCAGAGTCGATCCACGATCGATTGCCTCGGTCAACACCGCTCGGACCGCGGCGTGCAGCCGCGCGACTTCTTCACGCCGGAGACGATCGGCGGATCGGCGAGGTGAAAGCCCGGCCCGGAACAACGCTTCACTCGCATAGATGTTTCCGATGCCGGCCACCACCGATTGATCCAGCAGCTTGACCTTGATCGGCCGGGACGAACGTCGGAGGGCCGACCTGAAACCATCGACGGAGAATTCATCATTCAACGGCTCGGGTCCGAGTTCTGCTAGAACCCGCGGATCGAGGTGGAAGCGCCCAAAGTATCGGGTGTCTTCGAAGACAAACGTGTCCGAGCCCAAATCCAAAGTTACGGCCGCGTGGCGAGGCAGCGGAAGGCGGCGCTTTTGGAGGAACATGCGTCCCGTCATTCCCAGGTGGCCAATGAGCAGGGTCGGACTCGCGCCGCGCTTACCGCGCAAATGGAAGAGCAGATGCTTGGCACGTCGTTCAACTCGCTCGAAGCGTTGACCGATCAGGGTGTCCCTCAGTTCTTTGGCTGAATTGGGGCGGATGACTCGAGCTCGCAGCACATTGACGTCACGAATCCGGGCGCCCCGCAG
>DLVS01000847.1 GCA_003445095.1 Verrucomicrobiales bacterium | reverse complement strand
GCCAAAGGGGACACCGGCGCCACGGGTCCGAGAGGTCCAACCGGGCCTTCGGGTCCCATGGGCCCACCGGGACCCAAGGGCGAGCCAGGAGAACCCGGTGCTCCTGGCCCCGCAGGCCCTCCAGGATCAGCGGATGCCTGGAGCCGGGTCGGCAACGCCGGCACCAGCCCCAGCATTAACTTCTTGGGGACGACCGACGCCACTCCGTTCGTGTTGCGAGCGAATAACCGTCAGGTCCTGCAATTGGAATCTAGCGTCGCTGGCTCGCGGATGATTGTCGGTGTAGGCAACTCCATCGATCCCAGTTCAACCAACAGCTCAATCCTCGGCGGGCGCGGCAATCTCATCCAGGCCAACGCCCACGAAAGCACCATCGCCGGTGGCCGGGACAACCTGATTCAGCCGGTGCAACGGGGCGCCTTCATTGGGGGCGGTTTTGACAATGAAATCCGCGTCGACAACGACTACGCCATGATCGCCGGCGGCCGGAACAACCGCATCGGCACCAATTCGGTCATCTCCTTGGTGGTGGGCGGCGGGGAAAATGTGATTGGGAATAACGTGGATGGCGGCCTGATGGTCGGCGGATTTCGCAACGACATCCTCGGGTCGCCCGATCCCTTCTCCCGCCAAATTGCTCCCATTCTGTTGGGCGGATCGGACAACGAGATCGGCCGCGGGCGCGGCAGCAGTTGGGCAACAATCCTCGGCGGCGACAACAATCGGATCGGCACCAACTGCCCCAGCGCAGTAATCGTCGGCGGCACGAACAATTTGGTGGCTGACAATGCGGGCTTCTCCTTTGCCGCTGGCCGACGCACTCGGGTGAATCATGTGGGCTCGTTCGTCTGGGCCGATAGTCAAAATGCCAGCTTCGCCTCGGCCGCTGATGATTCATTCAATATACGGGCTCAGGGTGGGGTCTATATTAGTCCGCAGTCCGAGATGTTTTTCGGCACCGCGACACGTCAAATGTTGAACCTATGGGACAACAATTACGGAATCGGGGTTCAGAGCTTCACGATGTACTTCCGCAGCGATGCCAATTTCTCGTGGTTCAAGGGAGGGACCCACAGCAATGATAACGGCGTTCCCGGCGCGGGTGGGACCCAGTTGATGCGCCTCAACGACAGTGGACTCAGGGTCAATGGCACTTTCGTCAGCTCGTCTGACCGCAACAAAAAAGAGAACCTTCGGCCGGTGAATCCGCGAGAGTTTCTCGACAAGGTGGTGGCCCTTCCCGTGAGCGAGTGGAATTACAAAGCCGATCCAAACAGCCGACATGTGGGCCCCATGGCTCAGGATTTCAAGGCCGCCTTCGATCTGGGCGACGACGACAAATACATCGCCACCGTGGATGCTGACGGTGTCGCGCTGGCGGCCGTCCAGGGGTTGAACCAGAAATTGGAGGAAACCGTCCGCGCCCAAGAGACTCGGATCGCGCAACTCGAGGCGGACTTGGCGGAACTCCGGCGCTTGGTCAGTGGCGTGGCGTCCGTGGCGATCGCCCCCAAATCGCTCGCTGCGAGCGAGTCGTCCGTCCCCTGACCTTAAAATCAGTAGTCCAGCATCAGGAAAATTTGGGGAGATCCACACGCGCCCTCGCTACCCGCGGACACCACGCGCCACGCTCGAGCGAAAAATTCGGCTCCAACCGCTCCCGCAATCCTCAGGACCTACTGCGATGCACCCCTGTAGACGGAGACAGGCGGAGCCTTTTCGACTGAGTCGCCGTGTGATTGCTGACCCACCTCATGACCGGGGGTGCTTGTTCCACAGGAGGATTGCTGAAATCTCCGGACGTCGTCTCCTTGAGTTCAAGGGCTCGGTTCACGGGGCCTTTGCTATCCCAGGACCGCCGGTTCCGCGCCCAGGGTGCCGCGCAACGAGTCGAGGTATTCCTTACGCTTGACTCGCTCCAGGGTGGCGCGAGCACGGGCCATCCGCTCCGAGATGCCCAGTCGCTGGACTTCATCACTGTAGCTGACCTTGCCGGTGAATCGCTCCAGGTATTGTAAGTGACGTTGCCACAATCGTAGGTCGAGCTTTTGCTTGGCGCGGAGGCGTTCCTCGTACCAATCGCTTTTTAGCAGTGACTCACGCGAAAACTGCGCTCGAAATTCCGGGTCGCCGAGACCTTTGCCTTCCCACTGGCCATCCCGCATGAGGTGCAGCAGCGCGCGCAGCGGAGGACACGCCTGAGCAATGGAACCATCGTCGAAGTATTGGCCCGCGACTCTTCGATGTGTCGCCACGACGTTGTCCACGCCGTCCGCGTATTCGGCGGGATCTTGCCGCTCGGGTTGGAGCATGGCGTCGGTAAGGACCTCGTGAGGATGATTGAAAATGCGACCCAAAAACCGGTTAGCGAACAGATGGGTGATCCGGAAGCCCAGTCGGCTCGCTAAGATGCGACGCCCTTTGAATTCATAGTCTTCCAGCTTCTCCAACATGCCGTTCTCGCGCAACCAACGGGGATCGCGCTCTTGTTCGCCCATGCGACACCAAACCTCCGGCACCAACAGGGAGATGTCATGATCCACCCGGCACTTCGGTCCCAAATATCCGGCACTGGTCAGGAATCCGGCGTAACCGCTGACCATGTATCCGACCAAGGCGGCGTTTAGATCGTAAATCGGCGGCAAGGCGTTGAATGGCGCCTTCGTGAGCGCGCCTTCGCTGCCGGCTCCGGTTGTCGAAGGGGATTTACCCGTCATCGACGAGATGAACTCCATGAAGAGTTCCGGAAGCTCCATGTAGTGAATGGGTCCGTAGCAGGCCAACGATCGAATGGTTCCCTCAGCGGGATTATTGCGGCGACCCGCCAACACCGAGGTGACTGGAACCAGTAAGGGCTGATCGGGTGAGATTCCGCGCGCCAATCGTTGCGACATTTCTGCCAGGCGTCGGGGGCGAGGATCCGCCAAGTCGGGTCGCAATTGAAGGTAGCGTGGGTTCTTGGAAGGTTGGCCGTTCACTATCCGAGGAAAGGCAGTGCTGACGAAATACGGTTTGCTCGGATCCGCAGCGACCCCCGCGATGAATTCCTGCATCGGTTGAGTGAACTGATGAAACCCGATCGCGTCTTCGAGCACTTCGGTAGCCTGAGCGCGGGTCATCGGCTCGTAATTGGAGAAGAAGTTTCCCGGCTGCACAAACTCGTGCTCCGCCAGGTGGTCGTAGCCGCGGTGAATGGCGTCGTCGGGGCGTTGGAAGAGTCGGTTTTCACAGTTGATTACGAATTTCAGCGAGGGAAGGGCCGGGGTCGGAGGCGCGAGACTACCGAGCGCTTCACGGGGAACGACGACCGAGGCGGTGATGTCATCCTCGACCTGAATTTTGGCGGCGGGGTGGTAATCCTTCCTCAAGCCAAACGTCCGCCAAGCTCCATCATTGTCGTAGCCCACTCGGAGGAACTGGGTTGCGAGCCGTCGCCGATCGATGCGTAGCTCGTTCGACGGTGCACCATTGACGATGTCGACACTGAAGTGGGAACGCCAGTCGGTACCCCACGCTGGCTTCCAGAACCGTTTGACGACGAAGACCAGCTCCTTGATATGGGGCTGAACGGTCGATAGCCACTGGTTATACTCGGGAGAATAGTCCTCGACGCTAGGGGTCAGGAGCTTGATGACACTTCCGAGGGAACGTTCCGGAGCCAGAATGCCGCGATGATCCTGACCGTTCTTGGCTGGCTCCAGGAACCGATTCGAAAAGTCGCGTTGAAGAATCGCCTCCACGACATCGAGGTCGGCGTGAATATCGGCGACAAAGACGGGCCCATGAATGATGGCGTCGGAAATGGGCTTGGAGATTTCCGATTTTCCGCCGCCGCTGACGGTGCATGGTTTGTGACAAAGCGTCCCTTCCGGACGAGTTCCAATCAATCGCCAGGCCCGATTACCCAGAGGTTTTTCGAGGTGGATCGCGAAGCCGCTGGGCAGAATGTAGTGGTGGTTCAGCAGGAGCTTGAGGGTCCGTGTCTCCGCACCGTGGTTCCACGTGATCTTCTGAGTTTCGAGAGAGAATTTGGCATCCTCCGGTACGTAGATCAGCGTCGGGCATTGCCGGTCCACTGCGTAGCCATCGGGGCGGACGTCCAATTCAGTGCTGAAATTCTGCACGACTTCGGCAAAGCGCTGCGAATAGTCTTGGATGTGGCGCGAAGCGTCATATTCGCCCGCCAAATCATACCGCGGAAATACCAGAGCTCCGCCCGCATGCTCTTCTTCGGTCAGCCCGAACAAATTGGTGGCGAAACTAATCTGCGTCTTCACCTCTTTCTTGCAGTAACCGAAATAATTGTCGCCGATGATCGTTACGATCGCCCCGGTGTTGTCCCGGGCGCAAAGCTTGAAGGCCTGACCGTCGTTGTAGAGTTCACCGGGGTCTTTCCAGCACATGCCGTCGCGCCGTTGGCGCTCCGTCGCCGAATCCCAGGGCGGCAGGCCGGCATCTTTCTTGGTCAAGGTTCCGACCAAGTGCGGCGCGAGGATCACGCAGCCAGTTTGCCCCGACCAATGTTCGACATCCAAAGCCGCATCATTTTCGGGCAGATTCGGATCACCGGCGTTTCCGAAAATACTCTCCACGAAGTCCAGATTACTCACCAACGAACCCGGCACGAAAA
>DLVS01000706.1 GCA_003445095.1 Verrucomicrobiales bacterium | reverse complement strand
CTGCTTTTTGCTGGGGGCTTTGTCGGGTGTCGCATTCCCGCCAAACCCGAGCACTTCCTTGTCCACGACGAGGTCAACGTCTTCGGAGAAGCGGTGGATCAGCTTCCACGCCTTCGACAGGGACGTGCCGCCCTTGAACGTAAGGTGAGGGGCCACGCCCGGCAGCCGGAAGAGCTCCCCGAGTGTCCAACACACCCAGAGGTCCTTCTCGACGCTGAGCGCCTGCAACCCCATGACGGCATCCACCTGCTGGAAAGCCAGCAGGCGTCGCGTAGCAGGCAGTTGGAGGAAGGTGTTCACGGTTGAGACGGCGGGGCTACCAAAGGGCGGAGGACATCGGCGATCCACCGCGGGGCGTGCCGGAGGTCCTTTGCGATGGCGGCCCGTTCTGCGAGGGGGATCTGGCGGGCGATGGTGGCGACGACCTGTTCATTGACCCGCTGACGTCCCAGATGGCGGAGTGCCTGGATCATCAGTCCCGTCTTCCTGCCCGCTGTGGCCATGTTTCGCGGAGTGGTCCGTTTGAGGAGGATCTCGCGCTTCCCAATCTTCACCTTCCGCGTTGGGCCGTCGGTCAGAAAGACCACGCGGGATGGAACCTGCTCGGACAGCCCAAGTAGGTTGGCCGCATAGTCCCCGGAAGGTTGCAGCCGGATGGCATCGCGGACGACGAGGGCGCGGGCGATGGCGTCGGCGGATGGAGCGACCTTCCCGAGCACCGGGTCTTCGACCGGATAGTCGTACAGTCCGCGGGCCAGTTGCCGGATAATTTCGGCCGCCTTCAGGCGTTTCAGAGCGGAAGCGACGGCATTACGGGTGCCAAGGTCGGAAAGGTGGGCGGGCGTAAACACCCACCCACGCCGTTTGGCGTGCAGCCGATCAAGAGTCTGGCTGTCAGCGGATTCCGATTGGAGTGCCATGGTCTATCTGACACAAATAATGCATATTTTTTGTGTCAAAACAAGCCCATCGTTCGACAAAGGACGAGTACAAGCTCGAAAGGTTCTCAGTGCGAGTGTCCGTGAGTTACGCGGGTTCGCCGAGCCTCTCCGGATGGTTTCTGGTCGAGTCACTCAAGCATCAGGACAATTGGTCATTCTGACCGTGTCGCCCACCTCGACCAACGACGAAGCTTCAGGCGTGAAGCGCGTAAATCCGGCCGGGGATTGTGTGGCGGAGGCGGAACGTTCAAGGATCTACGGGTCGGCTCGACAGACACTCGCCGCTTCCGTTCCTCGCTTGAGCGTTCCGCCTCCGCCCGGAGAACTGGCCTTTAGGATTTCACGCGGGGAATTGTGTCGCGATGCAACGAGGGAGACTGTGGTAGAAAATTGGCCGGCGGTCGCAGAATGGTCTGGGCGGAGGCTAGGAGGCGGAATCGTCACCGGGAACGTGGGGCACTGAGGCAAATGCGGTCGCCGAGCTTGGCGACGCAGGCATTGCCCGGAGGAGCCAAATGGGGTACAGGAAATCACGGCGACGATGTTCGCCTTCAACGAATGACGTAGCGATTCGACCACAAATTTTGCCTGCATCGGTTCGGTCCCACGAGAAAACCGCGAATTTTGCCAGTGGACGAAAGAACCGCCGGAGCACGCGCCCCATCGGGCGCGGCTCGGCGTGCTTCTTTCAAAGGCGCTTCGCGGTGCCTCTCGTGGGGGTGCGTTGGGTCCGCGCCTTCGGCTTTTTGAGACGGTACACCCAGTCCGTTTCGTGAATAGACCCCAAGAATAGTGATTCTAAAACGCCATCGTGAGATTGCGGTGGCAATGAGGAGGTGAGGTTCTATGAAAAAGACCATTCAGGTCTCGCGATTCCGCAACGGGCAGCTGCGGGAGCGCGTTCCGCTCGTGGTCGGACTTCGACACGGAGTTGTCCAAACGTGGCACCGTAACGGTGTGGCAGCGTCGGAGGAACCGTACGTCAAAGGTCGGTTGCACGGGGTTTGTCGGCAGTGGGATGAGGCTGGGAAGCTTCTGGGAGAGTTCACGATGGTTGAGGGGACCGGCGTCCAGCGCGAGTGGCACGACAATGGGCGAATCAAGTTGGAGGTTTCGACAGTGGCGGGGAAATTCTGCGGACCGAACCGTATCTGGCTGAGGGATGGGACACTGCTTTCCGAACGCTACCTTCTGCGCGGCAGACCGGTTACCCGGACCCAGTACACACGGGCAGCGGCAAAGGATTTGACGTTGCCGAAACCAGAGGATTCCGCCGCCACGCCGCGGCGCCCGTCCCGGGCGATCGAGCGCCACGTTCACAAGGTCTTTGTCGGTGGATTGCTGGAGAAAAGCAGTCCGGCGGAGGCGCGGACTTGGCTGAGCGGAGCCGCAAAGACCAAGTCAGGTCCGTCGCTGGGGCGGTTTCGTTCTGCGAAAGCAGCCCTCGTTCTGGTGACCGCGCTTTACGATGCCGGCGCTCTTGAAGTCACAGTTCCGGGGATTTACCGCGACAAGAGGGGGAAGGAGTTCGCCGATTGGTTGCTGGTCCGGTTACCCAGTGCCAGAGCCATTCGCGGGCGCATTCGCAAGGCCTGCCGAATTCTCAAGAAGCGGGATCTCGGGGCCTTCTTGCCCGAGAGCGACGTGGGCGAAACGCATCTCGTTCTGGCCCTGGAGTAAGTCAGCGGACTACGAGACAGTCGCGCGCTTCGTCCACGCTGAGGGTGCCGCAAGCGGGACGGCATTCGAGGAGGCACTCGGCGACTGCATCGCCCACAAGCTTCTCAACGGCATCCCGCATGGGCCGGGCGCCCAGCTTCGGATGGAATCCCTTTCGCACGAGGAAGGGCAGAGTGTCCGGGTGCAGTTCGAGCCGGTGGCCGCGGTCGCCCAGGAAGGCGATTTGCCGGGCCAGGAACTTCTCGGCGATCTCCAATTGGTGGTCATAGGCGAGCCGGTGGAAGACGAGCTTCTCATTGATCCGGGCGAAGATTTCTGGCCGTAGCGACTGCTGCGCGCGGGTCAGGACGTGGCGTTCCAAGGTCGCCTCACTGGAATGCTGAAGGCTCATCAGTTCGGCGGAGCCGATATTGGAGGTGAGCCAGACGTAGAATCCGCTGAAGTCGAGCGTCTGGCCGGTGGCGACCGTCAGGCGGGCTGCATCGAGCAATTGCAGGAGCAGATCGAGAACGCGCGGGTGCGCCTTCTCGGCTTCGTCGAAGAGGAGCGAGCCTTCGGCGGCGCGCCCGCGGATTGCACCCAGGAACCCCACGTCACCCAGTTTCGCTCCCAGCAACAGGCCCAAGGATTCCTGTGTCTGATACTCGGACATGTCAAAGCGGAAGAGGCGGTCGGCGCCGAAAATGTGATGGGTCGTCACCAGGACGACCTCGGTCTTGCCCACGCCCGTGGGGCCGAGCAGGGCGAAGGATCCGCGTGGCCGCAGCGGATGGCTAAGCCCGAGTTCGCCACGGCGAATCACTGAGGAAATCCGCGGCAATACTTGGGACTGGCCGCGGATCTCTCGCGCCAGCACGGCGTCCAGGTTCTGGAGTTGGGTGAGTTTCGAGGAGGACAGAGGAGGAGTCATGTCCGTGTCCTTACCACGGACGGGAGTGCGTTTTGTGTACCACATACATCTACGGCGATGGGCTCGGTGATAAGTCCTTGTCCCGTGATCGGCGGGAAGTGCCGCGGGTCCAAAAAACAAAAACGAAACTACCACATCCATGAAGCTTACTCACAAGTTCAGCACCCAGACCGTCGGCCGTCTCCGCACGGTCGGATTGCTCGCCGCGGCGTTCGCGCTCAGCTCGATCCGCGGCTTCGCGCAGGCGTTCGATTCAACCGACCTGAAGACCGGCATCAGCAACAGCCTTGCCGTGATCATGATGTTCGGGTTTGTCCTGGGCATTGCCGCCGTCATCGCCGGTGGCTTCGCGATCCGCCGCGGCGACGTGGATCAGGGGAAGATGTCGATCATCGGTGGCGCGATCATCGCCGCCGCGCCGGCGGTCATCTTCGCCTTCTTCAAGATCTTCGGCATCGACGACAACAGCTCGGTCGGCATTGGCGCGTTCTGAACCGAACCGGCCGAAGCCGCCCGTTGCTCGGGCTCAGCCACCACCACTCCACTTCCTCTAACCAAGCGTTCATCATGAAGACGGATCTTCGGCTCACCGATTCGAATGCGGCATCGGACTCCGCCGGGCGCACTTGGGGACTCGATGGGAACCTGTTCTGGTGGCTCGTCGGTGGTGTTGGTGCGGGCCTGACTCTGTTCTTC
>DLVS01000213.1 GCA_003445095.1 Verrucomicrobiales bacterium | reverse complement strand
GCCAAGATTCCCAGGACCGTGGCACTGGCACCCAATGATTTGGCAAATAGAATCATCGGGCCCATGAGCACCGGTTGGAAGGACAACGCGTTGAGTGCGGCGAACCAATAAAGCGGGGCCAGTTCGTGCGGAATGACAGTCGGTTCGGGGTTCGCGCTGGCAGCCGGCGGATTCAAGAAGCTGATTCTGCGACGGCCGCCCAAAAAGCGGAACACGGAACTGTGCTGAAGCGACCGCCAAGACCTTGTCCGCCTAAACCAGTGGCTGCGTTTTAGGCACCTTGACGATCACTGTGCCAGCGATCTTGTCATGCCATCCTTGCTTCTCGGGATCCCAGCCCGACCAGAAATATCCCAATCCGAGGGCCAAGCCGCCAAAAAGGGCGCCGAGTGATCGGACGAGTGCCGTGGCTACGTCGACCGGCCGACCATCTAGTCGGGCGACGCGCAGCCGCAAGAGCAGTCCCCCGATAGTGGTGTGCCGCCAGACCCAGAAACCCACGAAATAGGCCAGCGCGAGAATGTAATTGAGGCGATGGAAATGTAGCCAAGACAACACCATCCCGAGGAGAACCCAGTCGATTACCGTGGCCAAAAAACGGTCCCGAAAGCCGACTCGCGGGAGCAGCAAGACGTCGGGGACTTCAGGGGTTGCCGCCGGTATCGGCGCGGGGGAAACGGGCGGGATTGGGGTGCCTGATTCGGGGACCACTGCCTTGAGTTCAACACCGGCTGGTTCGGGAGTGAGCGGTAATGCTAAGCCTCCGCCGCCGGATTGCGGGACAATTCCTGAAGACGGACTAAAAGGAACTGGCGCGGCTGGGACTGCCGAAACGCCGGCCGGTGCCTCCTTACGATATCGTCCAAATAAAGCCAATACCGCTGCCCCCAGCGCCCAGAGCGCGAATGTCATCCAGAAGAGCAGTCCAAGATAAGGGATCCAATACAGGAGGGAAACCAACACCGCCCCGATCAGCAACGCAACGAGTGGCGATACGTCGTGTTTTGCTCCTCGGCTCAAGGCCGCCCCGATGAACTGCAAGAGGCCCGCTTTGCCAATCAATCCAGCAAAGAAAACGGCGGCCCAAAGAAACGGGACCACGAGGACACCCACGCCGGTGGCCACCAGAATCAATGAGCATAACGCCGCCAGCGGTAGGACGAGTAGTCCCATGAGGAACGTGGTAACGGGGCGTTCGGACAGGGTCGCCACCACGGAATTCACGGCCCCGGGCGCTCCGACGGTCAGCAGCGCATACAAAACGAGGAACAAGCCGGCCACGATCCACACCCATCCCACTCGGAGCGAAAGCAAACGCAACTTCACCAGCAGCTCAGAAAAGGTGTTCTTTAACCAGGTCGGCAGCGAAAACCCATCCATGCCAGTCCAATCCCCTAGCGCAATATTTTTGGTGGTACCTCCGACATGCGCTCCCGGGGCTTTACGGACGCCTCCCAGGATTCCGACGACGTCACCGTCCACGGCTGAGTTGGCTCCCATTTGTACTCCGCCCAACACGCCGATGGCACTCCCATCGATATGCGCATCCGGCCCCAACACAATCCCTGATCCGACATTGACCACGTCTCCTCGCACGTGGCCGTTGATGACGGCTTCACCTCCGATGACGACGACATCGTCTTCCACCGTGCCGTCAACCTTCGCCGACGCTTGGATGACCACCACGTTTGGCACCGTCTCGTCTTTTTTGACATGCACCGAGACTCCGATCTGAACGTTATTGTCATGATCGGGACCGAACCTGACGTCGAATCTTACGCTGGGTCTTTCATTGGATTCGGGTTCGTCGCCGGGCGGCGGTTCGACTGGGTTAGCTGCTTCGGAGGTATCCGGAGCAGAAACGGGGGGGGGCGGTACCGGAGGCTCCTGGCTCCAGGTGACCGTGCTGTTCAGGGCGACCAAGAGACTAGCGATAAGCCGCAGAATTGGGGAGCAATACTTCATGGGGCCTAGTACGAAAGATTCAACGAGAGCCCGAGGCGAGCCGCCAGCAGGCGGTTCCCAGGCCGAGTGTGGTGGACCAAATAAACGCCGCCACGGCGAGAAGGCCCGCCAGCGCCCATCCATTGAGACTCTTCACCAACAGGAGCAACGCACTCCCCAAGGTTTTGAGGATCCCCGCGGTGACGCCCACCTCACGCACCGGTTCGAATTGTTGAGCCGCCTGCCGTGCCAACTCGAAGCTCACCGTGTCCGCGTGGGGAATCAGGAACCAAATTCCTGCCCCGAATACGGCGGCGGCAACGAGGCCCGCAAAAACTTGCAAGTGTCGAGGCCATTGGAACCAAGTCTGACGGTACCAAGGCAAGGCTCGCTGCCGTGCCAAAGCCGCGAGTACCCGAGGTGCCAGCGTCTTCGGCGCCGGACGAGGTGGCAGTTGCTTCAGCGTGTGATCGGCCCACGCGGCAAGCGGTTCCTGAGGTTGACGGCCTTCGTTCATAACGGACTGCAGACTAAACACCCACGGAATCGCGAGCTGGTTGCAGTTTTTTTCGCAACGTTTCGCGCGCACGGAAGATATCGGTTTTAACCTTCCCGAGCGACACCCCGAGTTTCGTGGCAATCTCCGCATAATCCATGTCCTCAAAATGGTATAACGCTAAGGCAATCCGCTGATCGTCGGGGAGCTTGGCCAGCGCCTGTTCGACCAATTCCCGTTGATCGGCCGTCAGCAGGGTCGCTTCCAAAGTGTCTGGTGCGGCAAAGTCTAAAGGGCGCGATTCGCCTTGGTCGTCGTCCGGGGCCAGGTCGGTAAACGTTTTCCAGCGCGCCCGATATCGTTGCAAATGATTGAGGCATAAGTTTCGGGTGACTGTTTTCAGCCATCCGCCCGCCGTCGGACTGCCCGCTAAGTCTCCGAAATGATTCCACGCACGAAGAAACACCTCCTGCGCAACGTCTTCGGCTTCAGCGTCGTTGGCGAGAAGGCGGGCAGCGGTGTTGAACACCATGTCCTGGTAGGCGGCCAGGAACGTTTCAAACTGGGCCGAATCCGTCATCGTGGGCCCATTCTTCGGATGGACCCGATTGTGGCAGGAACACCCAGGTTCGGTCAGCCAAGTTTCGGAAAAATCTGAACTGCAGTTTGGAGTTTGGACTTCTTATCAGGAACTTTGGCAGGTTGCCGGCCGCCGAGGGATCGGCGAGTTCCCATGATCGCGAAATTCCAAACTCGGCAACCCAGGGTCCCACCTTCAGTCTTGTGACCCCCGACCTCCAGCGTTTGCTGCGCGACACCTCGCGCTCGTTTTACCTAACCCTCCGTGTGCTGCCAGGGACAGTCCGGTTGCAGATTGGCTTGGCCTACCTATTGGCTCGGGCCACGGATACCATCGCCGATACCGAACTCGTTCCCGTGGCGGACCGCCTCCAAGCCCTCCGGGCGCTTCGAGGCCGAATTGAAGGTAACCGCGAGGAACGCTTAGACTTGGCCCCGTTGGTGGCAGCTCAGCCCCACCAAGGCCCCCCAGCCGAGCGAAAACTCCTTGGGCAGATTGAATCGGTGCTTCAATGGCTTCCCACTCAGCCCCCGGCGGATCAATGCGATATCCGCGCAGTGCTGGCCACGATCACCAGCGGCCAGGAATTAGATTTGCAGCGTTTCGGAAAGACTACCGGTAAAACGCCAGTAGCCTTGGGCAGTGATGCGGAGCTGGACGACTACACTTATCGGGTCGCTGGTTGCGTGGGAGAATTCTGGACGCGTCTCACGCGTCGGCACGTTTTTCCACGCGAGCGACTAGATGAGGCTTGCTTCCTGGCCGATGGCATTCGCTTTGGGCAAGGGCTGCAACTGGTCAACATCCTGCGGGATTTGCCACGCGATCTGCGGACCGGGCGTTGTTATCTGCCCGGTCCGGCCCTGACGGAACTGGGATTGAAGCCGGCGGACCTGCTAGATCCCGCGACCGAGCCGCGCCTCCGCCCGCTCTACGATTCGTGGCTCGCCAAAGCAGCGGGACATCTCGAAGCCGGCTGGCGTTACACCGAATCGGTGCCCGCGAATCAACGGCGCCTGAGGCTGGCGTGCGCGTGGCCGTTGCTGATCGGTGCCCGAACTTTGGCAAAACTACGGGCTGGGCCGGTCTTGGATCCCGGACAACGCCTCAAGATCAGTCGCCGCGAGGTTCGCTCTTTGATCCTCGGTTCGCTTTGGCGGCTCCCATTCCGAGACGCGTGGGCAGGCCAGTTTCGAAGGGCCAGTTCCAAGCAATGACTAACTCTTCCCTCGTTTCGGCAGCTTCGGCCGCTGGGCCAAGCCTTCGTGAATGATCTGCAACACAGCGTGACGCTCGGCACCGACGAGAGGTAATCGCGGAGCGCGAACCCATTCCTTTCCCAGTCCGGCTTCCTGCACCATGAGTTTGATGTATTGCACAAACTTGGGATGGACATCGAGATGCAACAGTGGAGTAAACCAGCGATACAACTCACGAGCCTCAGCCCATTTCTCTTGCCGAGTGAGTTCCCAGAAATGCTGGTTCTCCGCCGGGAATGCGATCCCGCTTCCGGCGACCCAACCATCAATTCCGAGAATCGAGCTCTCCAGCACCAGGTCGTCGACGCCCGTGAAGATCGCATAACGATCGCCGCACACCCGCCGCACGTCGGTGATTCGCCGCGGATTCCCCGAGCTTTCCTTAAGGGCGATGAAGTTTTTCTGGCTCGCCAATTCCGCGAACAACTCGGGAGTGACATCGTGTCCGTAGCTGATCGGATTGTTATAGATCATGAGCGGCAGGCCGGTCGCGCGTGCGACAGTCCGGAAGTGATACAAGGATTCCCGGGGGTCGGGTGATTTGTAGATCATGGGCGGCATGACCATGAAGCCATCTACCCCCAACCGCTCGCCGTCGCGCACATAACGGACGGCCTCGTTCACGCTCGATTCGGCCACGCCACTGAGCACGGGCACATGGCCGTCCACCGCGGCGACCATGGCCTCCAGCACGCGCCGCTTTTCGTCCGGAGTGAGCGATTGGTTTTCTCCGAGTGAACCCAGGAAGATGAGGCCCTGAACGCCTGAATTGAGGAGAACCTCGGCATGCGCGGCGGTGGCGTCGAGATCGAGGGAACCGTCCCGATGCATTTGGGTGGTGATCGCAGGAAAGACTCCGGACCAAGGTAGCTTCATACGCGTAACGAGATGAAAATCGGGATCGGTCTTCGGAGGCAGCAAAATCGGCGACTGCACCATTGTGGAGTGCGGTGGCGAAGGCTTGGCGAAGCTACGCCGGACTGGGGTATGAGCAATTAGGGCGTTACCCGCTCCTCCCACGTCGTTGCAAAGCGGTAGCTCCGCGACCGCACTCCATAGGATTGGCTTTTGCGCGTGACCTGATCGCGCCCGGCTCGTCCAATGGCGGTGATGTTTGCTCAGAAGACAGCCGGATTCTTACGCCGACGTTGGAAATGGTTGGCCGTGATCGCGGCGGCCCTGTTGCTGTTGGCATTCCTTCTGGCGCCTCGTGCCTCCGAGGCGTCGCGTCGATTCGACCAACTCCGTGCCGAAGGATTGCCGACGACTCCGGCCGAGTTGGATCGGTGGTACGCGTTGGTGCCCGCTGACCAGAACATCGCCGGACCGCTGCTCGACGCAGCTACAGGCCTTCGCGGCGCCGCCGGCACAAATTTGCCGTTCATTGGCACCGGACCGCTGCCGAAGCGAGGCGACCCACTTCCTGTGCCGGCCCGGGCACAGATGATGGAATTCGTCTCGGGCAATCAAGAGTCGTTCACGGAGTTGCATGCTGCGTTGCAGCGTCCGCGAGCTCGTTTCCCGATTAACTTGTCGGGCGGAGGGATGAATTTGGTGTTGCCCCACTTGGTGGTCCTCAAACGAACGGCCAACGCGTTCGCCCTCGAGGCCTATCTGGCCGCTGACCGTCGCGAGCCGGATCGCGCCTTCCATGCGTTGAATGACGGCCTGCGTCTAGGGGACATCGTGAAGACGGAACCGACGATCATTTCGATGTTGGTCGGGATCGCTTGCCATGCCATCACCATTGGCGCCGCGGAACACGTGCTGAGTCGCGATGTGCTCGGCGACGCCGAGCTGGCGAAACTACAACACGCGTTTCGTCACTCAGCGAGCAACCAAACCTTCGCCACGGCAATGCTCGGAGAAATATGCCTGGCGGAGTCCATTCGCCATTTGTCGGCCAGCAATGTGGTGGAGATGTTCGGCCCGTCGAACCCAGCTTCACTTTCCGAAATGGCGCAGATCGCTGGGCTATGGTTGTACGCCGCGAGCGGAATGACGCGACGCGACTACGCCGCCGTGGTCGAGATTCTGGATGATCAAAGGCGGAATGCGCTGCGGCCATTTCCTGAGCGGTGGCACAACGGCCGCAAAATCGCCGAGGAAGCGAACCGTAAGCTCAGCCGCCAGTTTCTCCCCTTGGCCGGAGCGTTTGTGTTCCCGAATTCATCGGCGAAGGATGGACGCATCGTGGCCACTCTCGAAGCCGCGTCGGTGGCGTGTGCGGTCGAGCGGTACCGTCGCGCCCACAACCAACGACTCCCCGAGTCCTTGAATGCCTTGGTGCCTGATGTTCTCGAAGCCATTCCCCACGACCCAATCGATGGCCAGCCACTCCGGTACCGCCCCTTCACCAACGGCTATGTCGTTTACAGTATCGGCGAAGACGAGCGCGACGACGGTGGAGTGGAGTATCGAAACCGTCCCAAGAAGGGTCCGAACCAAGGCTGGGATTACACCTTCGTGGTGCAACGAGGTGCAGGGAAAGAGGATTGAACCCGAACTCCGAAATAGAGTCGGGGAGCGCGCGCATCCCGCGTGCTGAGTCGGGCGTCCCGCCCGAATCCTCGACCCACCATTCCTCAATATCGCAGCCAGATAGCGGGGATTGTCAGCTTCCGATCGGCGCGTGAGAACGTAATAAACCGGGCAACCCGAACGGGGTTGCGTCCTCGCGTCCGGCCCGCGCCGTGCCGCAACCCCGCTGGGGCTGGCACAAATCAAACCCACGAGCACCCAGGGTGGCTCGTTCCTCGCAACCCTGGGCTGGAGGACACAACGCCGTTGGCGTTGGCAGACCCGACTCCTTGTCTTCCGGGTAAGGCTGAAGGTTGGCGATCATGGGTTGCATCGCCTCGCGGGGGTGCGCCGGAGAATCCCGACGGGATTCCGTCCTCCAGCCCAAGGTTGCGCCGTTCGCGGCGCTACCTTGGGTAACACGCGCAAAATCACCTCAACCCCAACGGGGTTGCGTCCTCGCATCCGGCCCGCGCCCGTGCCGCAGCCCCGTCGGGGTTGGCACAAATCAAACCCGCGAGCACCCAGGGTAGCTCGTTCCTCGCAACCCTGGGC
>DLVS01000512.1 GCA_003445095.1 Verrucomicrobiales bacterium | reverse complement strand
CCGAGCAGCCGATCAGCGCGCCGCCGGCACTGTTGATGATCGTGGCCTTGCAGCCCGAGGGATCGTTCAGGCAATCGCGCAACGTGCCAGGGATGGCCAGGCCCACGCCCACAGCGCAGGCGTCGCTCTTGGCGTTCTCATCCGGCACCAGCTTGTCCGGAATGATCGCGCCGTACGCGCAATCGAACGCGGAGTTGATCATGTTGCCGATCTCGCTTTTGCACTTCTTCCACGGATCGGGCGCTGTCGGGTCGGGGTAGTCATCCGGCGGATCGTCCGGCGCGTCGTCGTCGGTATCTGAACCCGGATTGTTGCCGTGCCAGCCGGGTTGCCGCACGCCCACGCCGGGGTCGGTGTCGAGGAAATTGCCGTCCGCGCTCACGGTCATAGGGCCCTGCAGTTCCCAGCGTCCGGTGTCATGATTGAAGCTCCACAGCCCACTCTTCGCGCCCGGCGGCAGTTTCATTCCCGTACTTGGGTCAGGCAGATTCGGGAAGCGCACCGGCACCGGCTCGGCGAAATTCTGTGGACCATCGGTCTGGATCGTGATCACCAGCGGCATTTCGAGTCCAGGTGGCAGCGGCTCCGGCAAACGGTCCGGCGGTACGGGAGCGATGCCCACCATTCCCCCGCGCGCGCCCGAATCGGCGAAAAGCGCATTCGGCGGCACCACGATTTGAACGCCGGCCAGCGCCGGGTTGGCCGTGATGACTTCGGGCGTGAACGTGATCGGGGTCGGCACCCGTGGACTCACTTCGCGCAATGCCCCGCGAGGAATGAGCGGCAAGAAGATTTCACCTGTGCCGCCGGGAGAGGTGTTGGTCGTGCCCGCGACCGTCTCCCACGCTTTGCCGACGAACGGATAATACGCGCCGCTCGGCCACTCACTCCCCGCGGCGGTCCGTCCGTCAATGTGAACGAAGAAACGTCCGGCCGGACACGAATCAAGTTGGAAGAATCCTGAGTCATCGGTCGTCGTTCGGAGCGTTTCTTCCGCCCCATCCACCGAAATAACCACCCCAGCGAGCGGACGGTTGCCGCCGTCAGGATTTCGTTCCGACGCGAAGACGTGTCCGGAAACTGCCGTGTTGGCCGACGAAAGGATCGGCGCAGTATTGAAGGAGAATTTCAACGTGCCGCCCGGAACTCCGTCGCCTTCGGCATCCAACTCCGCTCCGCTAGCATCGCGCAGACCGGAACCAATCAGGGTGACTTGCATTCGAGCGTTCGACGGCACCGGTTCGAGAAAAAACAAGGTCGCCGCCTGTCGGTCGGCTCCCAATTCCACTCGGGCCAATAATCGGCGTCCGTCCGCTTCCGCGAAAAAGCGGTCGGTACCGATCAACGCGTCGGCCGCCAGCGGCGCAGAAAACCGCACGATCACTTCCCGAGTAACGGCAACGCCGGTCTCACCGGCAAACGGCGACCGTTCGATCACGCGCGTCAACACCGCCTGACGCAGCCGGAAAAACTGCGTGTGCTCACGGGAACTTACGACGATCCGCGCCACGCCATCGGTCACGATGGGTTGTTGGGGTATGAGCCGCCAATCAGTGGCCAGGTCCGTCGCCTCCTCCAGGGAAATTTCGCCGGACTCGTTCCATTCGAGTCGCAATTGCTGATCCGACTCTAAGGAAACTTTTAAAACTGGGTCTGCCCCGCGAACGAACCACGGACTAAGGACAAGGAGCCAGACACCAAGCTGGCAGCGGGTAGCACACGTGATCATGAGAATTGGGAGCAGAGCGCTCAGCCATTCGGACGAAAAATCGACGCGTAAACCAGTCGAATCGGATAACGCGGGCATGATCAACCGAACTGATTTGGCGAGCCCTGGGCAGGAAGACTCGTATCGAGCTTTCAAGTTTGGTAGGCAAACACTGGGAATTTTCGCCCTCCGGTCGGACGCGCCCTACCGCAAGCTACCTAAACTCTGACCGCTTTTAGCGTCGGCGACGCAGTTCAAAGTGAATCCGCTTGCGACACGGCGGGCATTCTCATAAATCGCCTTCTCCTCGAATGAAATTCATGGGCTCCTCCCACCAAATTGCGATCACGTTGGTAGCCGGCTTGCTGATTACCGCGCCCGACGCTTCCGCACAGGTCAAACTCTACTGGACCGCCACCGACGCCTCAGGAGCTTATGTCATTCGGGCCAACGCGGACGGGTCGAATCCCACCGCTATCGTGTCGGGAAGCGATGAAATTCGCGGTCCCAACGGTCTCGAATATTTCAACGGAGTCCTCTACTGGCCCGACCAACAATTGAATGCGGTCCGCCAAGTCAAGCCCGATGGCAGCGACGCCAAAACCTTCGTCGATGCCCTTAACCCTTACGACGTCTTTGCCACTTCCGAACGGGGATTCTGGAGTTCGCAAGACCGCGGTTACATCGACACCCAATTGCTCGGCGGTACGGACTACCAGCGCCTCTTTGATTCGTCGATCGTGACTCGGCCTTATGCCATCGACGTCACAGCGTCTCACGTCTATTGGTCCGAAGTCAGCGGCTCAGGGAAAATCCGTCGTTCGGATTTGGACGGTGCAAACGTCATCACGCTCATTCCGAACGTCTTTGTTTACGACCTGCAGGTTACGCCGGATTTCATTTACTTCGCGGACAATAATTTTCCCGGAGGGATCAAGCGCGCGAATCTGGATGGCAGCCAAATAACTCCGTTGGTGTCCACGGGCGCACTCTACAACGGCCTTCATGTCACCGCGGACGCCCTTTATTGGTCGGCCTTTCTCGATGGGGACGGTGGAGGGGTCCGACGGGCGAACCTCGATGGAACGAACCCGGTAAACCTCTACAATTCTCCCGCAGGAACCTCGGTCCGCGGAATCGTGGCACTGCCGGACGTTCCGACGGTCCCGGAACCACGCTTCACGAATTACCAGATCGGTCCCGAATCGGTCACGCTCACTTTGGAGGTCGAACCGCAACAGACCTATCGAATCGAAACCTCAGGCGATCTCTCCGGTTGGACGGAGACAACGAATCTGGTCAGCAACGGCACTACCCTCACATTCACCAACGCGGTCAGTGCGGGCACGCGCATTCTCTTTTTCCGAGCCCGCACCCCTTGATCGTCGCGCGATCGTGTCTGGCCGTTGGAGCCTCTCGCGATTTCCCCGGAACAGATTCCCCGCGTCCCAGCCCCGGGACCTCGGGGCCTTCTAAGAGAGTGGCCTCGCTTCCGCCTTGCCACCTGATCTTTGCTCCCAGGAAATCACCCGGTGTCCCCCGA
>DLVS01000285.1 GCA_003445095.1 Verrucomicrobiales bacterium | reverse complement strand
TCACGGCAACCCGAGAGCTGTTGAGCGCCGGCGAGCGCCTGCAGTTTGTCTTGTTGGGTTCCGGCGACCCGAAGCTCGAGGCCGGATTCGAATCATTGGCCCGCGAATTCCCCCAGTCCGCCGCCGTCCGGATCGGCTTCGATCAGCAACTTTCCCATCGAATCGAAGCCGGCGCAGATTTCTTTGCCATGCCGTCGCGCTTCGAACCGTGCGGGCTCAATCAGATGTATTCCTTACGCTATGGCACCGTGCCTGTGGTTCGCGGAACCGGCGGGCTGCAGGATTCCGTGATCGATCCTCGGGAGAACCACGACGGCGCCACGGGAATCAAGTTTCACGATGCCACTTCAGTCGCGCTGGCCAACGCGTTGCGGAAGGCGATTGCCTTGTTCGCGCAACCGGAGGCGTTGAATCACTTTCGTCAGAACGGCATGCACGCCGATCTCTCCTGGACCCGACAAGCGGCGCGCTACGTTGAGCTTTACGAGGAAGTACTTCACGGGGTGTGACGAGCTCTCTTTTCCCAAGGTAACGACGGGGGAAAATTCTCGGGAGTGCTTTTCCGGGATATATCAAATTTCCACAACCGCCTCGCTGTGGAATTGCACGGCGTGCTCCCGCCTCAAGAAGTCTATCGGGGGTGGATGTCGAGTAGGGTGAATCACAGCGGAGTTGAATCCACCGTCATCCGGCGCACAGTCAACGTCATGATTTCACGACGTGAGTTTGTCCGGGCCACGCCACTGGCCTTGGGATCGTTGCTGGCGGCGCCAGCCTTGGAAGCGACCGATTCCGCCGGCACTCCTCCCGTCATCGGGCGGAGCACCCGGCGCGCTCGCCCCGGTGATGGAGTGGCTACGCTAGACATGGGCCGTCGGCAAGGAGTCCGGATTCTGCAACTGACCGACAATCACTTCTTTTGCGGCGTGGAAAAGGGTCTGACGATCACGAACGACGACCAGGCCACCGAACGTGATTGGCAAGCATTGGTCCGCCACTTTCGGCCGGACCTGATCATGGCCACCGGTGACCTTTGGCATGACAATCCCGGAGGCCGCGGTCAGGCCTCATTGGAACACATCTTGCCCAAACTTGAGCGACTCGAGGTTCCCTGGGCGACTTGCTGGGGTAACCACGACCAGTTGGACGATTTCCAACGGGGGCACGATTCCCTGGAAGCGGCGCGCAATTCTCTCTATCGCGGCGGCGCGACTCATGGCGATTATCGCATTGAGATTCGCACCGCCTCCGCCCCAGGCAGGCCCGCCGCACAACTGGGGGTGATGAACAGTAATCAGTTCGGCCTCACCGACTGGCAATTGGCTTGGCTCCGACGCACTCAGGCAGAACTCGACGCGAGCGGTCAGACAGCAGCGCCAGCCCTGGCGTTCTTCCACATCCCGTTGCTCGACCAGAAAACACTCTACCGGCCTCGCCAGACCCCTGGCCTGTGCCATGAGGAGGTGTGTTTCGAAAAGGAATCGGGGCGAGCATTGCCGGTGTTAGCCGAGCGTCGATCGATCCGCGCCTGTTTCTGTGGACATGATCACGTCAACGACTACGCGGTCCGCGCGCGAGACGTGGATCTTGTTTATGGCCGGGCAACGGGTCACGCCGGATACGGCGGGGAGAAAGTCCGCAAGGGCGCCAAGCTAATTGAGCTCGACTTGGTGAGAGGCGCTTACACCCAGATCACCGTCTTCGCCGACGGCACGCACTGGAAGCCCGCGTGATTCTCTAGCCGACATCGGTGTCCTGGATCTGCGACTGCATTGGGCGTCGCCAACGAGTCCCTCGCGAATCCGCGAGGTGTGACACCAGCCCGCACCTCCGATAGGTTCCGCTCAGTTCGATGGCGTTCCCGTTACCCCGCGTTCTCGTCTTGGCGTTCGTCGCCTTTCTGCCGTTGCCTTGGTCCGGCACCGTTTCGGCAGGACCTGTGATCGGCGAATTCATGGCGGCCAATGCGAACGGGCTGACCGATGAGGACGGGGATCATTCCGATTGGATCGAGATCACCAATCCGGATTCGGCACCCGTCGATCTGGGAGGCTGGCGGCTCACCGACTCGGCCGGTAACACGTCCAAATGGAAGTTTCCTATCGGTGTGCAGCTCCCGGCCGGGGGACGCTTGATCGTTTTCGCCTCGGGAAAGGATCGGGTGATTCTCGGTCGGCCACTGCACACGAGCTTCAGCTTGCGGCAAGAAGGAGAATACTTGGCGCTCTATCCGCCCTCCGGTTCAGTGCCAGCCACCGCCTTCCGGCCTGCTTATCCGGCGCAATTTCCCGACGTCTCCTATGGAACAGGTCTTCGGGAGATAGCTGTGCCGTTGATTGCTTCCGGAGATCCTGCGCGAATCAGTGTCCCTCCGCCGGACGTTGGAGATGCGAACTGGACCGGTGCGCGAGACCAAGAGCCGTTCGCTGATCAGGACTGGATTGAAGGAACCACCGCCGCGGGCTACGACGATTTGTCCGGCGATCTCGCTCCCGCGCTGCTGGGGTATTGGAACTTCGATGACATCCAGCAATCTCGCGTAGCGGTTGATGCCAGCGGCCGCGGTCATCATGGAACGTTGATTGGCCCCGCCGCGTTCACCGTTTCGGGAGGAGGGCGCAGCGGGCGCGCCGGCGATCGAGCCTTAGATCTCGGACCGGGAAACAACGGGGCTTCCGTTCGCGTGGATGGGGCATCCACGGGAGGCTTTGACCTGCTTCAGAATCTCGACCAAGTGACGGTGAGCCTCTGGGCGTACGGAGGGCCACAAATGCCGGCCGTGAATAGCGTGTTCTGGTTCGACTCCGGAGCCACGTCGGGCGACAGCCGAAATATCATGGCGCATCTTCCGTGGTCGGACGGGGTCATCTATTTCGACACGGCTGGCTGTTGTGCCGGTGACACTCGGATTTCGCGCCAGGAGACTGATACTACGAAATGGCGTGGGCGCTGGAACCACTACGTCTTCCTCAAGGACGGACCGCGAAAAGAGATCTGGCAGAACGGCGTGTTGTGGCACAGCGGATCCGGTGCGATCCCGCTGAAGGAAATTAAATCGCTGTGGCTCGGGAGTGCGATCTCCGGCTCGTCCACCTATGCAGGAAAGCTTGATGAGATTGCGGTGTGGGCCGGAGCCTTGGCCCCTGCGGACCTCCGGGCTCTGACCGCGGGAGTCTCGCCGCGGTCGATCGGAAGTTACCGGCTCTGGATTAACACGGACCTCACTTCCTCAATGCAGGGAACCAGTTCTCGAGCCCGAATGCGCATTCCGTTTCTCGTCCCGCCCGATGCCAGCTTCGACGCCTTGATTCTTAAGCTCCGTTATGACGACGGCTTTGTGGCCTGGCTGAATGGAACGGAAGTTACCCGGCACAACGTCCCAGTCACTCAGAGCCGTTCCAAATCCGAAGGAATGGAACCCGCGCTTTGGACGGTGTTCAACGCGACGCAATTTCTCCGACCAGGGACGAATATCCTGGCGCTGGAAGGGGTAAACGATTCCGCGTCGGGGTCCGATTTTCTGCTCCAGGTCGAACTCAGCGGCGCGACGGTGTTGCCCGGGCGATACTTCACGTCGCCGACTCCCGAAGAACCCAATGGTCCGGGCGTCGCCGGTATGACCGCCGAGACCACGGTGAATCCAGGCCGAGGATTTTATGAAGCGCCCATCGCGGTAACGCTCGCCTGCGGGACTCCCGGAGCCCGAATTCGCTACACACTCGACGGAAGTCTCCCGACCGCGACGCACGGAACGGTGGTCGAACCGACCGACCCTGGTTCCAGCCCGTCGCTCACCCTGTCCGTGGCCAAGACTCAGGTAATTCGGGCCATGGCTATTCGAGATGATTTCGAGCCGTCGGCGGTTCAGACTCACACCTACTTGTTCGCGAGTCAGGTCGAGCAGCAGTCAGCTCAGATTCCAGGCTATCCAGCCACCTGGGGCGTGTACGGCGCCTACGGGCCGAAGCCGGGACAACCGGTTCCGGCCGATTACGAGATGGATCCCGAGGTCATCCGCGGCACGACAGCCGGCTATTCGGTCCGTGAGTCCATCGAGTCTTTACCGGCGCTGTGTGTCAGCATGGACGTCAACGATCTCTTCGATCCCGTCACCGGCATTTATCCGAACAGCGCCGATCAAGGGAATCAATGGGTCCGAGCGGCTTCGGCGGAACTGGTTTTTCCCGACGGCGAAGCAGGATTCCAGATCGATGCCGGAATCCGAATCCACGGCGGGTTGAGCCGGCAACATTGGCATGCGCGGAAGCACAGTTTCCGACTGAACTTCCAGCGTGAGTTTGGCCCGACCCGGCTGCGGTATCACCTCTTCGAAGACACGCGCGTCACTTCGTTCAATGAGATCACTCTCCGCGCTTCTTCGACCGACGGTTGGTCCGTGGAAGACGCCGAACCCTGGCTCCGCTCCAAAGCCACTTACCTCAGGGACCCATGGATGAAAGATACGCAACAGGCGCTCGGTTGGCCGTGCGGTCACAGTCGGTACGTCCATCTCTTTCTGAACGGCCTTTATTGGGGACAATATAACCTGGCCGAACGAACCGAGTCCGCCTGGCTGGCCGAAAACTTCGGCGGATCGACCGAAGACTTCGACATCATCAAAGATGGGGGAGAAGTTGATAACGGGGACAAGGTGATCTGGGACCGAATGATCACGTTGGCCGCGGCAGGGCTGGGTTCGGAAGCGGCCTATTGGCGGATCCAAGGCCGAGGACCCGACGGGTTGCGCGTTCCGGAACTACCGGTCTATCTGGATGTAGATAACCTGATCGATTACATGATCCTGCATATCTATTCGGGTGCGATCGACTGGCCCAATCACAATTGGTGGAGTGCCCGACGTCGAGGCGACTCGAGCGAGGGGTTTCGCTTTTTCACGTGGGATCAGGAAATTTCCAATATCTCACTGACCGCCACGACCACCTACACGGGGGAGGCGTTCCAGTCGGTTAGCGGTCCCCGGGACTCACCCGCCTTTCTCTATTCCAAATTGCGCGCGAGCAGTCTTTTCCGAGCGCGTTTCGCCGCTCGGGCAATCGCCCTCACCACCGGTGTGGGAATCCTGACACCCCCACAAAACGCCGCGCGCTGGGAACGTCGCCAAGCCGAAATCGACCTCAGCATTGTGGCTGAATCCGCGCGTTGGGGTGACAGCCGACAGACGGTGCCTTTGAAGCGCAACGACTGGTTGCGAGAGATGAATTGGATGCGGACTACTTATTGGCCCCGGATCCATGAAATCGCGGTGGGTCGTTTTCGGTCCGCCGGGCTCTATTCCATTTCAACCGCACCCACCGTAACGATGAGTCCTCCCGGTGGAATCTTGAGTGCCGGCGCCCTGGTCACGCTTTCCGGAGGCCCCAACATTTACTTCACCACGAATGGGCTGAATCCCATCACGGCGAGCGGAGTTTTGGCCGATGGCGCCGTCAGTTACACGGCGCCCCTGTCCCTCACGGTCCCGACACAACTTCGGGCTCAACGATTCGTGGGCGCCAATGGCTCAGCCGTAGCGTCGGCTTTCTTTCTCCCGCAAACGTATCTGGCGCCCGCTTCCGCCCTGGTCGTTTCCGAAGTCAATTACCATCCGGAGATCGATGAGGCGGAGGAATTCGTAGAAGTGAAAAATGGATCGGCGACACGGTATGCGATGCTGGGAGGGGGCCGGCGTTCGGGAGGCATTGACTTCGTCTGTCCCAACGGGTGGGTGCTGCCACCTGGAAAGTTGGCCGTAGCGATCCGAAACCGAACCGCCGTCGAAGCTCGGTATGGAACCGGCCGACCGGTTGCCGGAGAGTTCTCCGGGGCCCTCGCCAATGAAGGAGGTCGGATTCATCTCCTGGCTCCGTCAGG
>DLVS01000424.1 GCA_003445095.1 Verrucomicrobiales bacterium | reverse complement strand
CAAGGCCCCGGCAATTATGTCGTTATCGTCCGGGCGACGGAGAAAAATACTGCCGCACTGAGCAGTTCACGTTCATTTGGCCTCACCGTCAGTGAAGTGAATCAGACGCCAAAACTCGACCCAGTGACCGATCTGGTAGTCGAAGAAGGGACGGTCGCCCGATTTTTTGCCTCCGCGTCTGACGCCGATTTGCCGGCGCAAAAGTTGACCTTCGCGTTGGAAGGCGCGGTACCGCCCGGAGCGACGATTGACGGCAATACCGGCGAATTCGTTTGGCCCGTGCCAGCCGACACCGGCGCTTCCACTAACACCATCATCGTCAAGGTTGCCGACAACGGTCCGGGCTCGCTCAACGCGTTGCGATCATTCAAGGTGATCGTCACACCCAAATTCTCCGTGGTCATTCACGAAATCATGTACCGACCGGCGGCCGCGAATGCCGAGTACGTGGAACTTCATAATGCGTCGGCCGTGACCACTTGGAACTTGGCGGGATTCCGATTGGCGGGCGAAAATCTGAACTTCACGTTCCCGAACGGGTCGGTCTTGGCGCCCGGGGGATTCCTGTGCGTCGTCCGCAACGCCTTCGCCTTCGTCGGCGCATATGGAGGTGCCCCCCGCGTTGCCGGAGTCTGGACCGGCAACCTGGGCCTCGGCGGAGACTATTTGCAAATCCTTCCCCCGCCGCCCGACGACCGCAGCCTGAGTGCCGTCCGTTACACTGCCGCCCTGCCCTGGCCCGCGGCCGCCAATGGCGGCGGCGCTTCGTTGCAGTTGATTGATGACCGTCGCGACCCGGCGCGCGTCGCCAATTGGTCGGGAGCTCCGGCCTACACTGGACCGCGGCAGTTGATCGTGATGACCAACCTATGGCGGTACTTCCAAAGCGGACCCGTGGACGCCACGTGGAAGGACCCGGGATTCAATGATGCGGCTTGGCCACAAGGACGCGGGTTGCTTTATAAGGAAGAGGCCGATCTGCCTGCGCCCAAAAGCACGCTCCTGACCATTGGTCAGAAGTCCTATTACTTCCGCACCTCGTTCGTGCTCCCCTCCGTGCCCGCCGGGGCATCCCTCAGTTTGTCCACCGTCATCGACGACGGCGCGGTCTTCTACTTGAACGGCATTGAGGTGTATCGACAGAACATCGCCGCCAACGTCGAGGTGAATTTTGATACTCCCGCCACGCCGAATGTGACGGACGCCGTCCTCACCGGTCCGTTTACACTGCCGGCCGACGCGCTCCGTGCGGGCACGAATACGTTCACCGTCGAAGTCCACCAATCCGGTGTCGGCAGTTCCGACATTGTGATGGGCTGTTCGCTTAACTTGGAAGGCGGCAATTTGCCCGGCTTCACTCCCGGCGCTTCCAATAATGTGGCCTCGACTCGAACGGAATTCCCCGCCGTCTGGCTCAATGAAGTCCTCGCCAACAACACGACTGGAATCAGGGACCGAGTCGGGGAACGCGAACCTTGGATTGAGCTGGTCAATACCGGCCTGACCGAAGTGGCCCTCGATGGCTGGTCGCTTTCGGATAACTACACGAACTTGGCGAAATGGAAATTCCCCGCAGGGACCAGGATTCCCGCCGGAGGATTCCTCACGATCTTCGCCGACGGTGAAGTTGCTGACGGCAATGAGTCGGAGCTCCACACGAGTTTCCGTCTGGGAGCCGGTTCCGGTTCCGTCGCGCTCGCCCGGCCAGTCCCAGGCGCCAGCGAATTGGCCGACTTCATGGAATATGCGGGCCTGACCGCCAATGAAGCTTATGCCGCACTCCCCGACGGACAACCGTTTGCCCGCGGCAAAACGACGATTCCCACTCCCACTGCGCCCAACTCGCCGAGTCAAGCCAACCAGGCTCCTGTACTCGACCCGATTGGTGCTAGGGTCGTCGACGAGGACCAAATCCTGTCGTTCAACGCCAGGGCCACGGACCCGGATGCCGGCCAGCAGCTCGCCTATTCGCTCGTCGGCGCCGTCCCCCGTGGCATGACGCTACAAAGCGCAACCGGGGCGCTCAGTTGGGCCCCAACCGAAGCCGATGGGCCCAGCGTGGTCAACGTAACGGTCCGGGTCACCGACAACGGAATCCCGCCGCGTTCCGACGAAGAGACGTTTTCAATCAGCGTGAAGGAAGTGAATCGGGCGCCCACCGTGACGCCCATTCCCGAGCAACCTGCTCAAGTCGGGCAATTGTTAACCTACTCCGTCGCCGCGCAGGACCTCGACTTCCCAGCCCAAACACTCACCTATTCCCTGGAAGGCGCCCCGAACACGATGACCATCGGCGCATCTTCCGGACTACTCAGTTGGACTCCGGCGAACACCGATGTCGGAACCGTTCACGGGACGGTCCGAGTCAGCGACAACGGTAGCCCGGCAAAAAGCGCAACCACGCCTCTGACCGTCGTGGTAAGCGGCGCTACATTTGCGGTTTCCGGGGGTGTCGGGTCCGACGGCGCCTTGAAATTGGTTTGGGCGTCACAGACAGGAGTGAACTACCGAGTCGAAATGGTTTCCTCGTTGGGAGCGCAATGGTCGCTGCTTGCGACCGTGCCAGGAACCGGCGCGACGATGACCTACAGCGTTCCGCTCGACCGCACACCGCCGCGATATTTCCGAGTGGTGATTCCTTGAGTGGGG
>DLVS01000707.1 GCA_003445095.1 Verrucomicrobiales bacterium | reverse complement strand
GGATGACAGGCGGGCCTTCCCACATCGACACCTGGGATGTGAAGCCAGAGATGCCTTCGGAGATTCGCGGCCCTTTCAAGGACATCCCCACCCGGATCCCGGGCGTCCACATTTGCGAATATCTGCCGAAGCAAGCGGCCATGTTGGACCAGTTCACCCTCATTCGCTCGGTTGATTGCCGGGAAAGCAATCATGAGCCGGATCACGTGATGCAGACTGGATTCCGCGCCGCCACGCCGCGAATCAATCCGCAAGGACACCTGTATCCAGCGATTGCTTCGGTGGTGGCAAAGGTTCGTGGACCGAACCACGCCGGAATGCCGCCGAACGTCGTGCTCAACTTGAAGGGCCGTTCCCATATCGCCTGGGGCGGCTGGCTGGGTGGGCAGTACGACCCGTTTCGGGGCGATAATGTGAAAGGCCTGTTCGAGTTGCCCTCTGGTTTGACGCTCGATCGCCTGCACGACCGACGTTCGCTCGTCCAGCAGTTGGACGCGCTGGACGCGTCGATCGACGCCAGCGGGCACATGGAGGCGATGGACCGCTTCGGCCAGCAGGCCTTCGATCTTGTCGCCGGCGTGCAGGCGCGGGAGGCGTTCGACGTATCGCGTGAGCCGGCCCCGGTGGTTGCCCGCTATGGTGATCACGACTGGTGCCGTCAGGCGCTGCTCGCGCGGCGGCTGGTCGAGCGAGGGGTCAGCTTTGTCACGATCGACCTATCCAACCACAGCGCCTCGGGCACGTGGGACACACACGGCGACAATATCCCTCCGTACGGCGGCATCTGGAACGGCTTACGTCCTTTGCTCCCGGTATTCGACCACCTCATCACCACGCTGGTCTCCGACCTCAAGGAACGCGGTTTGCTCGATGATACTCTCGTCATCGCGATGGGTGAATTTGGCCGGACCCCGAAGCTGGGCACTCAGGGCAGCACCGATGGTCGCGACCACTGGCCCGTGGTGATGTCCATGTGTCTGGCCGGCGGCGGGCTCCGGCATGGGCAAGTGATCGGCGCCAGTTCCCGCGATGGTGGAGAGATTGATGAGCGACCAGTGACACCCGGCGACATTGCGGCGACGATTTACCACCACATGGGCGTGCCGCTGGACACCACGTTTACCGACCATCAAGGACGTCCGATCTTCGTCGTGGAAAACGGTGCACCCATTCGCGAGCTGATTTGATGCTTTACGGGCGCATTTCGAGATCACCTATAGCTTTCCTCAGCGAAAAGCAGCTGATCTTTGCTTCTTCCTCTTTTTGTTTCTCTCCGCCTGCTCCCGCTGGCAAAACATCTCTGTGCCCGCGCCACCCGAAATCCTGGAACTGGTCACCCGCTTCGAGCAACAGCTCGCGGCTTACAAGTCTGGAACTTACAACGAGACTCAGCTTCGTCGCGACTTCCTTGATCCCTTCTTCAAGTCATTGGGCTGGGACATGGACAACTCCGCGGGTTACGCCGAGGCCTATCGCGATGTAATTCACGAGGACGCCGTGAAGATCGGTGGTTTGACGAAGGCCCCCGATTACGGCTTCCGCATCGGCGGTACTCGAAAGTTTTTCCTCGAAGCCAAGAAACCCAGCGTGGTCATCCGTGACGAGATTCCGCCTGCCTACCAACTCCGCCGCTACGCGTGGAACGCCAAGCTCCCCCTCAGCATCCTCAGCGATTTCGAGGAATTCGCCGTATATGACGGCCGCATCAAGCCCCGCAAAGACGAGCCCGCCGCCACGGCCCGTGTTTTCTACTGCACCTTCCGCGACTATGCGGAGCAGTGGGACTGGATCGCCTCGATCTTCAGTCGGGAAGCCGTCCTCAAGGGCTCCTTCGACCGCTACGCCGAATCTCACCGGACCAAGCGCGGCACTACCGAGGTGGATGTCGACTTTCTCGCCACCATCGAAGGTTGGCGCACCGACCTCGCCAACAACCTCGCCCTTCGTAACCCGAAGCTTTCCCAACGCGAACTCAACTTCGCCGTCCAACGCATTCTTGACCGCATTATCTTCCTCCGGATTTGCGAGGATCGCGGCATTGAGGACTACGGCCGCCTGCTTGCTCTGACCAACGGCCCGCGGATTTATGCGCGACTGCGCGAGCTCTTTACCGCCGCCGATGCTCGCTACAACTCCGGACTGTTTCATTTCCAGCCGGAGAAGGGACGCGACGAACCGCCGGACGAACTCACGTTGAACCTGGAGGTCGACGACAAGCTCCTTCGCGACCTGTTCAAGGGGCTCTACTACCCCGACAGCCCTTACGAGTTCCGGATCATCTCGTCCGACATCCTCGGGCAAGTCTATGAGCAGTTCCTCGGCAAAGTCATCCGGCTCACGGAAGGCCACCGAGCCAAGGTCGAGGACAAGCCCGAGGTCAAGAAGGCCGGTGGGGTTTACTACACGCCCACCTATATTGTGGATTACATCGTCCAGCAGACCGTGGGGAAGCTGCTCGATGACTGCACCCGTCCGAGCCGAGGTAACGAGGCCCGGGCTATGACGAAGCAAAGTGGGAATGCGAACGCGGCTGAAAATGGGCAAGAAACCACAGCCAGTACCGTCCCACCTGCTCACTTTCCTACGGTCCTACCTGCTCTCAGCGCTCGCGACGCCACCCGAATTCTAGAGCGGGTGTCGAAACTCCGTATCCTCGACCCCGCGTGCGGTTCCGGTTCGTTCCTCATCGGTGCTTACCAACTCCTGCTCGACTGGCATTTGCGTTTCTATTTGGCCAACGAACCGGAGCGCTGGGCCAAGGCCAAACGACCCGCCTTGGTCCAGACCACGAAGGGTTGGAGGCTTACTATCGAGGAACGCAAACGGATCCTCCTCGCCCACATCTACGGTGTGGACATCGACGCCCAAGCCGTCGAGGTCACCAAACTATCGCTCTTGCTCAAGGTGCTGGAAGGCGAGACCGGCCAAAGCCTCCAGCCGTTGTTCAGCGTCTTCCACGAACGCGCGTTGCCCGACCTCGGTCGAAACATCAAATGCGGCAACTCGCTCATCGGCCCCGACTTTTACCAACAGGCCGAGCTCCCGTTGCTCACCGACGAAGAACGCTACCGCCTCAACGTTTTCGACTGGCACGCCGAGTTCCCAGAAATCTTCCAGGCTGGCGGCTTCGACGCGGTGATTGGAAATCCGCCGTATGTCCGCCAAGAATCGCTCTCCGAGCTTAAGAGTTACTTCGAGCAGCACTACGAGGCTTTTGATGGAGTCGCCGACCTCTACACCTATTTCATGGAGAAGGGCGTCAAGCTGCTGCGTGACGGCGGGCTTTACAGTATCATTGTCTCCAGCAGCTTTCTCCGCGCGACTTACGGCGAACCACTTCGGCGCTCGTTGAAGAAACACACCGCAGTTGTTCGGATCGTGGATTTCGGTGGGCTGCCCGTGTTTGCCAACGCCAAGGACACCTACGTATGTATTCCGCTGATGGCCAAAGGAGCCAAGCAGGTGCGTGTTGAAATCGCCAAGGTGACTTCGCTCAAGGGGCTCAAGCTGGTGGAATACGTGGCGACGAACCGGTACACCATCCCGAACGATCGTCTCTCGGCTGAAGCATGGTCCCTCAAGTCTGATGAAGAGGCAGCGGTGTTTGGCAAGCTGATGAAAGCTGGAAAGCCGTTGGGGCAATACGTCGAACGTAAGTTCTTTCGGGGTTTGCTGACCGGTCTGAACGAAGCCTTCGAAATAACTTGGTCTGAGCGAGCCGCGCTGCTCAAGCCGTCGTCCGAAAGTGAGAAACTCATTAAACCGTTTTTGGGTGGCCAAGACATCCGACGCTACTATGTGGAGGACGATAGACGCTTCTTGATCGTCATTCCATGCGGATGGACCCGAGCGCAGATGGCGAGGACCAAGAAAGGAACGGCGGACGGATCCGAGCGTTCTGCTTGGGGGTGGTTTAGCGACCGATATCCCAAGCTCGCGAGCCACTTGGCATCCTTCGCCGACGCGCTGAAGAAGCGCCAAGACCAAGGCGATTACTGGTGGGAACTTCGGCCCTGCGACTACTACCAATACCTTGATGCGCCGAAGATCATCTTCCCGGACATCTGCAAATCTCCCCGCTTCTCCGTCGATCGCTCAGGAATTTACTTGGCAAACACCGCATACTGCCTTGGAACGGCCGAACTGTATCTGCTGGGCATCCTGAACAGCCGGCTTTTCTGGTTCGCCATCGCGAACATTAGCATTCCGTTCGGCGTCCGCGCCGGTGAATTTCGCTACCGACTTATCTACCAATACATGGAAAAGATTCCAATCCGCGTAATTGACCGCGCCAAGAAATCGGACGTGGCCGCTCATGACCGGATAGTTAAGCTGGTCGAATCGATGCTGGAACTGCACCGACAGTTGCCCACCTTGCGGACCCCGCAGGAAAAGACTGCGATGGAACGCCAGATCGCCGCTACCGACTCGCAGATTGACCGCCTGGTTTATGACCTCTACGGCCTGACCGAGGAGGAGATCGCCATCGTTGAAGGCCGTGATGCGATTGTCGCTGCTCCACAATCAGTCGCTGATTCCTCGGAGCCGTCAGACCTGCCGGAGCGCGACGGACTGTTCGCGGAGCCACCCGTGCCGCCTAGCGGCGACCTCACTCCCGAAAAGGCCTACGGCGATGCCGCCCACTTTTACTCTGCTAACGAAGCTTCACCACCTTACCGTACGGACTAACCTATGCTGCACGACGACCTAATCCACGGCGCCTATGCCACCTCCGCTCCGGGCGATCGAAATCGGAGCCTGGGACGAATTGAGTGCGAAACGCCCCTCTTGCCGGAGGTCATCGCGGAGGGAGTGTGGGGCGAGGCTTGTGAGTTGCTGAGAAGTCGGCTGCCGGTCTCGTGGATTCAGCGTCTGGCCGACCGGGCGGAGACGCTATACGTCCGCAACGCACGATTCCGCCGTCGCCTCCAAGAACCGGGCAACCGCGGTCGCGACTGGCTCTGGGCTTTCACCCGGCACTGGTTGGCCGCCTTAATCCATGAGCATCGGCCCCACTTGTCCAATCAACTTCCGAGCTGCTTCAGCAACGGAGTCGCAATCAGCCGAAAGTATCTGAACTCCGATAGGCCGGAAGCACGAGGGAAAGTGGCAAGCAGGACACGGCATTATTCACGAACCCCGGTGGCGTGAGTGAACCACAGAGACACTAACGCGATTCAAACTCCATTCTGCTGGAGGTATTGCAGGCTGCGGCGGGCCGCGTCCATCGGGTCGGTCGCGCACTCATCCAACTCAACCACCAAGTCGACATCGGGTCGGGCGGCGCAGATAGCGGAATGGATGTCCACGACCCCTTCACCCAGCGCCGTCATCGGTTGCCCGTGTACGGCCGGACCGTCCTTGAGGTGGAGCAGGGTGACGCGATCACCGAGTTCCTCCAAGACTTGGACCGGATCCAGACCCGCGGTGCGCGCCCAATACACGTCTAGCTCGAAAAAGACCTCGGTCGGGAGTAGCTCGTGCAGCAGTTGGTACGGATAAATGTCGTCGATGGGTTCGCATTCCCACCAATGATTGTGCAGACCGAATTGCAGGTTGTGCTCACCAGCGACGCGAGAGGCTTCGGCGTAGCGCGCTGCCAACCGCCGGAAGCCATCCAGCGAATCGCAATCGGGATCACGCGGCCAACCGTGCCAGATGAGCCGGTCGGCGCCCAATTCGGCAACCGTGTCCAGCACCTCGGCGCGACCCTCGCCCAAGGGGAAGTCGCCGTGCGCGGCCGTAACCGACAAGCCAAAATCCCGTAGGACGGCGCCGAGCTGTTTTGCCGTGAGCCCAGGCGGCAGCGGCGCGGTCTCCACGGCGCGAAAGCCGGCGTCACGGACGTGGCGCAACGTTCCAACCACGTCCTGTGCCAGTGCGTAACGCACCGTGTAGAGTTGAAGCGCGATAACTATGTTTTCTTCCCCGCTGGTTACCACTGCTCGCATCGCGAAGGAACTAAAGTGCCTAGCCCAATGCGGGAAACTTGATCTCTGTGCTCCTTCGAACCGAGCGGCGCCAGTGGTTATTTGGTCACTCGACCCCAACTGCACGGAACAGGCGTTGCTCAGCCATAATTGTATTGGTGAGCGTAACAGACGGCGACGACGCCACGACACTCGTCAGTTCTACCCAGTCGGGATTGTTTGCCGAATTAGCCTGTTCGATTCGATAAATGGCCAAGGGCGTTCCCACTAATGACAGGATGATATTGTCGGCTTCCCGTTTCGCATTGAGGTGGACCGGACCCGGCGTGGGAAGGCTCTCGGCTGGAGAAAAGTTATCAAAGGCTAATCCAACCAGGTCGTCGGGGCGGCCGGTAAATACTATCCGGATCGATTGGATATCCGCGGCCGGCAAGGCGAAGGACCACGGACTGGCAATCCCGTCTCCCGTTTGGTGATCACCATCCTTGAGCTCAACTTGAGCCAGGACATGGCCGGCAGCATCGCGAGCTTCGACTCGCCAAGACTCATCGGAATCAATGTCGATGATGAACCCGCTCGCGGCGGCGACGGGCTGGGCGTACGTCACAACCAGAGGCGCCGGTGGCTCATCCACCGCATCGCTGTCGCTAAGAAAAGAAGTGCCCACATTTTGTCCGGTCGCAGGTTGGTTGAACGTGGTGCTATTGGGCGGGCCCCAGAATGCCGTAGGCCTGCCATTAATGCTGCCTCCCACTTTTCGGATGACAGGGAACTTTCCGTCCTCAAATCGGAAGCTCACTCCGTAAGGTGGAGCTGAAAACTGATTGGAGATGACCAATCCGCCGGTAGTCGGATTTCCATTAGGAAGAGTCTCAAAATCGATTTTTTGGGCCTCCACTGCCCGAGCAAGCAGCAGGATATTGAAGATCGATGACCACAATTTGGGCATAGTTTTCATGCGAGTTGTTTTGAAATATTAGGATAAAGGGCGGCTCGTTTCACGAAGCTGAAAGTGAACTAGACGCCAGGTCAACTGTTCGAAGCTCATAATAGAGTCAGTCAGCATCCACCTCGACGGAGAGAGGCCGGTGCGATCCGTCAATCGAACCGAGCTTGCCACTCGTCTTCTTTGAATCCTACTAGGCCGACCTTTGGGCCCAAGACGAACGGACGCTTAATTAGATTTCCGTTCCCGGCGAGTAAAGTGAGGGCTTCGTCGGAGGACAATTTTGGCAGCGTTGCGCCGAGTCCGAGGGCCCGGTAATCTTGGCCAGAGGTGTTGAAGAGTCGGCGCAGGTTACCCTGGTAGATCGCCAACATGCGTTCCAACTCCACACGGCTTGGCGGTTGATCACGGATGGCAAGGATAGTGTGTTCGATGCCGCGGGTTTGGAGCCAGCGCAACGCTTTGCGACACGTGTCGCAGCCGGAGTACGCATAAACTTTCAGCATTGGAGCCGGAGTTTGGGAGCTAGACTTCAGCGGCGCAACCAGTGTGGGTTCGCGAGTTGCATCTGCAGCATATACTCAGGTGGGGCGAGGCTTTGCTAAGCAGTGCGCGTCTCGGCGAATGGACGGGTTGGTGACTTCACCCGCGCACGACTCTGCAAACTGTCGCCCCAGCGTCGACGGGCGTCTTTACCGACGCTCCACCTCTAGGAATCCGCTTTCATCTTCAGCCGACACGGTAATCGATCGGACATAGCCATCTCCTTCGAAAGCATTCGCCGGTTCGCCTCGCCCGGAATCCAACCGACTTCTCCGGTACGCCTTATAGGTCGCCCCTGGTTGGGTGGCGAGATCCGCTTCGAGTCGACTCTCCGCCAACCGCGGGTTCGACAGGGTGAGATCGGAATCCGGAAGAATCCGAATCAGACGCAGTGACGCCTCCAATTGCTCAGAGGTGTTCGCCTGAATCAAACTACGGACGGAGACCACCACCGTGCCATCGGACAGCAAGGTCACCGCCTGAGGGCTGAGACCGGAGGGGGCACTTCCGAAAACCGAGACAAAGTTAAAGTCTCGAAGACCATCCGCGGTCCATCGGATCAACTGCTTTTGGATCGGCCCCGATAATGGGTCCACCGGAAATACTATTCCCCCGTCCCACATTCTAACCATGCGATGATCGGGCTGAAACGCTGGACCACGGAACGGGTTACTTCCGGCAATCCCCGACGGCAAGAACTCGACCAACACTTCACCATTTTCAGTCAGACGACGGGCCGGCATCCCAACCAATAACGTGTTCGCCGGTTCGACAAAGAGCGATCGTACCCCAGCGGAATACCGTTGGAATTCGGGGTCCGGAGAACCATTGGACAACAGTCGCTGCAGGCCAGTCGGCGGCGCGTTCGTCAGGACTACTTCGGTATAGATGCGGTCTCCGGCGATGAGCAGGCGTCCTTGGGCGTCGAACGCCAACGCGTCCACGAACTGCCATCGCTCCAACGGCGAAGTGAACGAGGCATCCGGAACCAGATTCGCATCCAAACGGGCCAATCGATACGCCGGCAACTGGCCTACCCGCGTGAACCGACCGGCGATCACCAGTCCGCCATTCGACAATGGCAACACCGCAGAAACATGGGGCACGTCCAGCTCCGGAAACGCGCGAGTGACGAGGTGGCCGTTCCGATCCAGTTGGCCGATTCCCATCACCGGTTGCCTGGCCAATTCAGTCAATTCTCCAAAAACTAGGATGCCTCCGTCTCCGAGAGGAACTAGCCCCTCGACCATTCCCTTTCCGAGAACCACGCCCTGGTCCCCAAAAGTCGGATCCAAAATTCCTCCGGGAAGGAGACGGCCGACTCTCGGCCCCGCCTCTTCAAGCGGATCCCACCGGCCGGCACCTACCAGAAGTCCACCCTCGGCCAGCGGAACCAACTGAGTCACTCCGGCAAAATTGGTCAAAGGACGGTTGAATCCCGGATCGAATAATCCGGGACGCGGGCTGCGGACCGCCAAGGCGACGGCGGGAAACTCCAGTTCCCGGGTGCCGGATGGATTACTCGCCACGAGCCGAATGGTGCCCAGGGAAGTTCCGGCATCGATGGGAAGGCGAAGCCCGCGGTTGGTCGCCCCGGGGATTGGCTCGTCATTGTGATACCACTGCAGTTCGGGTTGCGGAAATCCCGCCAACTTGGCGCCCAGATAAAGCACTTCGTTAGTTGCGATCCTCACCGGCGAAGGTGCCGCTACCAACTCGGGCGCAGCCGCTGTGGGAGTCCAAGCAAAGACTCGTGCCAAGTTCCGGCAGGCTACGCCGTTGACTTCGGAGAAACCGCCACTGAACCACAGGCGTCCGGCCTCGTCTGCCGCCATGCTTGCGATGAACGCGGGAGATCCGGTAAGCGTCACTTGGAACGAAGGATCGACGGCGCCATCCGGCATCAGGCGGACCAGTCCGGTCGCCGGCGTAGCACTCCAACGATCGAAGCGTCCTCCCACCAGGATGCGTCCATCGGGCTGGGAAATGGGCGGACCGTCGCCACTAAGCGCGTAGTTCGGAAAATTCGCGGAGATCGATCCGTCCTCCGACACTCGGGCAAGTCGCAGCGTTTCAGTGCCCTCTGGATTGGCAACCCAAAGTCCGACCCACACAGAGTTGTCGAGGCCAAGCGAAACCTGATAAGGCAATATGTTGAGACTGTTAGTTGGGCTCAGGGTGATTCCCAATTCAGGGGCCGGGTTCCAAGTGCGATCCGGGCTTCCGTTGGCCAAGAACCGTACCAGTCCGAGTCGCTCTACATCCCCGGCTTTCCGAAAGTTGCCGACGACAATGAAACGTCCTTGGTGATCTTGCACGGCGTGAGGGATGGCTGAACCGCCGATCAGATAACGGGGTGGGTCTTCAAAATTGGCTCCCACCAGAACCCGGCGCTGAGCAAAATCTCCAAGCGTGCTGCCGTCGGGCGCCACTTTCATCACCCCGTTGATGACCACCGAGCCATCCTCTTGAGGGAAAAACACCGGACGCGGAACGGTAGGCACTGAAGACCTCAGGGCGAAATAGGCGCCGTCCGGGTGCTCGAGAAAGGAACCTTTGAATGCGTCCGCCACGACCCACCCCCCGTGGGGAGTGCGCTCAAGAGCCCAGGCGGCCTGATCCAATGGTGACTTTAGCCGCCAGGCGTCGTCTGGGCGGCCGTCCTCGTGCAACCGGAGCACCGAAGATACATTGTCTCCGAGATACAGTTGCCGACCAATCACGGCAAGCCAGTGGTGAGTGTTTCGGAGCTCCGCCGGGGGATTGAATTCGGGGTCATATCCGCCGTCCGCAGCGCGCGCATTGAAGGAGCCAGCAAGAGAATCGACGACAAACGAGATTAAGAGGAAACGTTTAAGGGGCCGCAACGAGGTCAGGGGCTTCATGGGTGATTAGGTGATTACGGGGGTCATCATTAGCGCCTGTCGTCTATTGTTTGCAACTATAAACAATTGCACCCTCGAAGAGCCTTGGGGACCAAAAACAGTCCCTGTCTCGGCCAGTTCTCGACTGGTCTACTTGGTGGTCCAGCCAATCCCAGCTTTGCCGTGGTCATCAACCGTTTCGCGCCGCTCTCTCCGCCTCGCATCGGACAGCCGTAGGTTCTGCCCACCAATCACGAGGCAGCAACTGCATCGGATTGCAACCCGATGCGATCCGCCTGAGCCGGCACAATTACTCAATACGCATTAATAACACTGCCCCTTTGCCTCCTAGGGTGCCGAAACTCATTGCGCAGTCCAGCCACCGTCCACCGTGAGGGTTGATCCGGTGACGTAACTGGCGGCGTCGCTGGCGAGAAAAATGGCGGCGCCCTGAATTTCTTCGAGACGTGCCCACCGTTTCAAAGCGATCGCATTGATCACCGTTCTTTGAAATTCCTCACTGCTGGCGACCGGTCGGTTGATCTCCGTAAGGAAAGGGCCGGGGCAGATGGCGTTAACGGTGATGCCGTCCGCCGCGGTTTCGAGCGCGAGGGTGCGAGTCATTTGAATCACGGCTCCTTTGCTCGCGGTGTAGGGCGTTCGGCCGGCGATGCCAATCAAGCCCAGTGCGCTCGCCATATTGATGATACGGCCCCATTTTCGCGCTCGCATCCCAGAGACCACGGCACGACAGCATAACCAAGTGGCCGTGACATTCGTGGTCATGACTTGAGTAAACTGCTCCAGCGTCAGTTGGGTGATCGGGCCGCGAATGTTGATCCCGGCGCTATTGATCAAGATGTCAACCTTACCCAGCGCGTTTTCCGCGGCAGTCAGCATACCGTCAACGTCAGCCGGCAAAGTCACATCGGCAGCGTGGGCGAACGCGCGGCATTTGAAATCGTGGGCGACTTGCTCAGCGGCAGCCTGCGCTTCGTTTGGGTGTCGGCTGACCAACATTACCTCCGCGCCCGCCGAGGCCAGACCCGCCGCCATCGCCAATCCAAGTCCCTTCGAGCCACCCGTGATCAGCGCTGTGCGTCCGGTAAGATTGAACAACTTGATCCCAGGCAACGGCGGGGTGCTCAGGCGCGACGGTGTGGGATCTTCCATACGAAATCTTGCGGGTCACTGGGCTTCGCTTTAACGAGCTAACGCCTGACGGCTAGCTGGGCTTCCGTCTTCAGTTTGTCAAGAGCGCGGCCAGATCATCCATTCGCTTGCGCGGGCTGACGACGGCGAGACTAAAATTCTCTGGCCGAAAAAACTCCTTGGCACTGGCACACACGTCGGCCGCCTTGAGCGCCGCCATTCGGCGGCCGAATTCGCGAGGAGAGGGCACTCGGCCATAGCCCAGCCAATACTCGCCGAGCAACATCATGTGATTCTCGGCACTCTCCAGTTGGAGGGCGTGTTGCCCCAGCAAGTAATCACGGGCGCGGGCGAATTCGGCGCGGGACGGCGGAGACTCCGCGAGCCGGTCGAGCTCTCGACGAATCAACTTCAAGGTTCGACCCACTTCACTGGTATCAAGTCCAGCCGACACAACCAGATCACCGCAATCGTCCCAAAAACTGACCGCGCTATGGATGTTGTAGGTCAGGCCATGTTGTTCTCGCACGACTTGGAAAAGCCGGGAGCTCATGTTCTCACCCAGGATAACATTGACTAGCCGCAGCGCGTGACGCCGAGGGTCGTGTCGAGAGCAGGTGCGAATGCCCAGACTCAGGTGCGTCTGTTCCGTAGCCTTGTGCGTGAGTTTGAGACTTGGCCCACGGGAGCGCTGCGGTGCGGCTTCATAGTGAGGACGTTCCCCAACGCGAAATCCGCGGGCACGGCGCTCGACCAAGCGGACGAGTTCCCGGTGCCGGACATTGCCCGCGGCGGTAATGACTGTGGCCCCCGTCACATAGCGAGACTCGACATAACGGCAAAAGTCGCGTCGCCGCATCAGATCAAGGGTGCGTGGAGTGCCGATAACGGGGCGGCCGAGGGGGTGGTGGGGAAACTGGAGAGCGTTCAAAAGGTCGTGCACCTGTTCCGCGGGCTGGTCGAGGTACATTGCGATTTCTTCCTTAATGACATCTCGTTCCTTGGCGATTTCGCCCGGCGCGAACTGGGACTCCAAGAACATATCGAGCAACACGTCGAGAAGGTCCGGCAAACGTTGGCGCTGCGCCCGAGCGTAAAAACAGGTGTGTTCCTCGTCGGTGAAAGCGTTGAGATAACCTCCAATACCCTCCACGGCCTGAGAAATCTGGGCCGCGTTTCGCCGGCGGGTGCCCTTGAAAAGCATGTGCTCGATGAAGTGCGAGATCCCGTTCCACCGCGCCGGTTCGTGTCGTCCACCCACCCCAACCCAAACCCCCACCGACACGCTCGCCATATGTGGCATCGAAGCAGTCAGGACGGTCAGGCCGTTTTCCAGGCGGGTGACTTCGTACACACCCCTAATCTAGCGGAGAATTGGCCGTGTCGAGGGGCTTTTGCTCGGAGTAATTCATTGATTATCAATGGAAAGCTGAAAATTTTCCCGAGGGGCTCGCGATCACGATCGTCGGCTCCCGCAATCCCTCGATTAAACAGACGTCGTTACCGGAAGGCTGCCGGAACCTGTTCGGGCACGCCGACACTTCGCTGATAGTCTCGGACCCATTCCACGACCTCGAGGGGGTCGTCGGTTAGCCGTAGCAGGTCGAGGTCGCCAGGGGAGATCAACCGCGCGGGTTCGAGCGTATTGCGAATCCAGTCCAGGAGCCCCGTCCAGTACGCCCGGCCAAACAGAATGACCGGAAAGGCAGGCACTCGTTGGGTCTGCACGAGGGTGGCGACCTCGAACAGCTCGTCGAGCGTGCCGAACCCGCCGGGCATAAAGACAAATCCCATGCTGTATTTCACGAGGCAGACTTTGCGGGTGAAGAAGTAGTGGAAGTTGACCAAGATGTTGGCGTAACGATTGCCTTTTTGCTCGAACGGCAACTCAATGTTGAGTCCGACGCTCGGCACGCCCTTCACGTGGGCAGCACCACGATTGGCCGCTTCCATGATCCCGGGTCCGCCACCGGTAATAATCCCGATGTCGTGCTTGGCGAGTCCCTCCGACAATGTGACGGTAGCTTTGTAAAATGGGTCGTCGGATTTGGTCCGTGCGCTGCCGAAGACAGTCACGGCCGGCCCCAGTCGGGACAAGGTGTCGAATGAATCCACAAATTCGGCCATGATCTTAAAGACCCGCCACGGATCTTCCGCTCGGCGGACCGCGTGATTGTCGGACATGGCGGGGAGATTAGAGAGGTGCCGGCGGCGAGGCGAGTTTTCGAAATCAGTCGGTCGAATCAGCCCCACGGCACTTATCAGGTCGTGGTTAGATTGGCAGCCCATCGGCGATTCTCCGGTGAGCCCCCGATAAGGCGAGTGTATCGAGATCAGCCCGAGTCACCCAGCGCGCGGTCGGCTCAAGGCGAGGGGACCGCCGCAACTTCGCCCCGTACACCTCCAGTCGAATTCGATATCGGGTGATGCTGTGGATCACCGAGGGGAGCGTTCGACAAGACTCAGGGGAAACGCCAAACCACGCAGCGGCGACGTGGCGCGCGTCCTCGGCATCACGAAGTTCGCGACTGGGGAACTCCCAAAGGAGCGCGTTTACGGCTCCGAGCTCTCGACGAATAACCAAATAACGTCCCGCGCGCTCCAGCACGACGACCAATCTCCGTTGTTGGACAGTCGGCCGTCGCCGTCCGGTAGCGGGAAATTGTTCGACTTGGCCCAGCCGCCTCGCCTCGCAGTGTCGGTTGAGCGGACAGGCGGGACAAGCCGGGTTACGCGTGGTGCAGACGACCGCGCCGAGTTCCATCAACGCTTGGTTAATCGCTGAGCACGAACCAGTGTAGGACGGGCCAGCGAGAGCGGAGTAGCGACGGCTCGCCGCGCTTTCGACGACCTGGGTGGCCAGCATCCACAAGCGAGAATTGAAAGGCTTACGTCGCGGGTCTCCCGACCAAGCACACAACCGGGTCAAGACCCGCACGACATTGCCATCGAGAATGGGTTCGGCCTCGTTAAACGCGATGCTCGCAATCGCTCCGGCGGTGTAGCGGCCGATGCCCGGCAAAGCCAGAATGGCTTCGAAATCGCGGGGAAACTTCCCGCGATGGACCTCGATAATTTGGCGGGCGGCCCGCTGCAGATTGCGAGCGCGCGAGTAGTAGCCCAGCCCTTCCCAGAGCTTGAGCACCTGCTCTTCAGTGGCCGCGGCTAAAGCTTGAATATCGGGCAACGCGTCCAGCCACCGTTCCCAATAGGGGATGACCGTCTTTACCTGCGTTTGCTGGAGCATGATCTCCGAGATCCATATGGCGTAAGGGTCGCGAGTCCGGCGCCAGGGAAGGTCCCGGGCACAACGGCCAAACCAGGTCAGCAGCGGTCTGATCCATCGCGCGGGGAACGGAACGGGGGGCGTGCGGCGCACCGCGGGACCATGTCGCGCGCCTATCATCTCTCCAAATGCTAAAGCGGTGGTTAGGGCACTGTGGGTCGCAGGGACCTCCAAAATCCGGACGTGAATCGAGGCATTGGACCTGGTAGGGCTGCCGCCCTGCGGCGGCCCCGCGCCAGAGGCGCGGCTCTTCGCAACGACGCGATGGAAGAATTCGCCGCGTCATTGCGAAAGGCCGGCCCGAAGCTCCGCCCGGACCGGGGACGCCCCAGGGTGCCAGCCCTACCATTTGAATGGTTCGTCGAGAGCACAGGTCGCCAACTTGCAGGCACGCGGCAGCGTGTGCAGGCAGAAAACCGTTTCTTCGTACGGTCCCTAGTGTGGGCTCAAGCTGACTGGCAGTCGGCGATCTGGCGAACAGGCTGTCCGCGCTACACCAGTCGGCCGAGCAAGGACCGTAAAGCCCGACGCGTTTTGGAGCTTGGGATTTTCCCGGTGACAGGGTAACCGTTTCGAGTCTTGACCAGCTACACCGTCAAACTGTTGGCCGATCAGGCCGCGCGTCTTGAGGGCATCGTCCGCGCCGGGACGTTTGAGTTACGCGAAGTTCCGTATGCGCGTTTCAGCGGGGTGAAGCCTGACGTCAATGTGACCTTTTACGAGTCGGGCAAGTTGGTGGTCCAAGGCAAGGGGACGCGGGAATTCGTGGAGTTTGTTTTGGAACCCGAGGTATTGAAGGAGGCGCGTATGGGCTACGAGACCGAGTTGAATCCGGACCTGCTGCTGCCCCGCTTGGGCGTGGACGAATCGGGCAAAGGCGACTTCTTCGGCCCGTTGTGCATCGCGGGCGTTTATGTGAATTCGGAGGTCATCGCGGCCTGGAAGGATCAGAATATTCGCGATTCCAAAAACATCGGGAGCGACGATCAGATAAAGAAATTTGCCGAGTTAATCCGTAGCACGCCCCAATGCATCACGACGGTCGTCCCGATCGGCAACGAAGCGTACAATCGGATGCACACGTCGAACGGGTCCGTGAATCGGATTCTGGCGTGGGGCCACGCGCGGGTGATCGAGAACCTCATGTTGCAAAAACACCGCATGGTGCCGCCGCCGGTCCGCGCCATCAGCGATCAATTCGCCCAGGATGAAGAGACTGTATCGAAGGCGCTGATGAGCCTTGGACGGAGTATTAAGCTGGTTCAACGCCACCGCGCCGAAGAAGACATCGCTGTAGCGGCCGCCTCGATTATTGCACGCGACGAGTTCGTTCAGCGCCTCGCGCGGCTCGAGGAGGAATTTGGTGTGAAGCTCCCGAAAGGCGCCTCGAAGGCCGTGGAAGCCGCGGGTAAAGAATTTGTGCAGAAGCATGGAGTCGCCGCGCTGGAGAAAGTGGCCAAGGTCCATTTCCGGACGACCTTCCGCGTCCTGGGGCTACCGGAGCCGCCGAAGGTGGAGTGGAAATCGCGACCGTAGCCGATTCGGGATCACCCGACTTTTACTTGCCTTCCCCTTCCCGGCCGATCGCTGATCCTCGAATTGGTCGCCAGCTCCACACCAAAATATGCTCGCTCTGGGGCGTGACTTTGAACCGCTCGCCGGGAGGCAATCCCTCAATCCAAAACACTTCCCCGTCCGGTCGAGTCGCTAAGGCCAGTTCTCGGCGTCGCGCCGCCGGAATCTTTCGGTTCACCAAGAGATCTTGGACTTTTGTCGCGCGAGCGAACCCAAGCGGTTGAAAGCGATCCCCGGGCTGCCAATGCCGCACAATCACCTCGGGTCCCACCGTCTCAGCGTCGAATCGTTCCTGCGTCCCGCCCACGGCCTTTCGGATGGGCTTCGAGCGGGAGAATCGCCAAAGAATCTTCAACGGACCTAGCTGGAGCCGGCCGCGTGATTCGGTGAGTCGGACCCGCCTCACGGTGGTGCGATGCGCAGGTAATCGAGCTACGGGAGCCGGTTTCAACGTTCCCTTCGCCGTCCGATGGACGAGCGTTGAAGGACCGATCGCGATCCGGCCCGTTTTAGTTCGTAGTTGTTCGACTCGGTCGAAATCGGCCGCTTGCCCCAGCGCCCACAGTTGCCGACGCACCACCGCGCGTTGGACCGCGACGTGCAATCGGTTGAAATGGGTGCGGCGCGAAGACTTAAGCCAACGCTCGGCCGCTTGAGCGGCAAAGTCTGCTTCGGCGCCGACGACTTGGGCGGTGCGTTGTAAGACTCGCCCGAGAGCGGGATTGAACTCACGCTCCAGCAGCGGACGCAGCTCATGCCGGACCCGGTTTCGATCAATGGTAGGATCCGAGTTGCTGCTGTCTTCGCGAAAGGCAATTCCGTGCGCTTGGGCGTATACGGCAAGTTCGGCGCGAGAGAGGTCGAGCAACGGTCGGATTAGGCGCACGTTTGGGTCGGCCGGAGAAGGATCAGACCAGGCCATACCGCCGAGCCCTTCACCGCCGGCGCCGCGCAACAACCGAAGCAAGATGAGCTCAACTTGATCATCGGCGTGGTGCCCCAATGCCACAGTGGTTGCCCCAAATTCTCGAGCGGTGGCGGCAAAGAAGCGATGTCGCAGTCGGCGGGCGACCATTTCGATGGACTCACGGCTGCGGCTAAGCACTTCTCGTACGGGCAAACGTCCCACCTGAAACGGCAAATCGAGGTGAGTCACCGTCGAAGTGACGAGCGCGGCGTCCGCTTCGGACTCGGCGCCGCGGAGCTGATGATTGGCGTGGGCGACCGAAAGTTGAAGCCCGTCCCGGCTCGCGATCCGGTGTAGAGTTGCCAATAGGACCATCGAGTCCAATCCGCCGGATACGGCGACTACGATCCGACCGTCCCGGGGCTTCAGCCGCTGAGACTCTAAGCTGTGGCGAACCTGTTGGACGATGTCGGACACAGCATCACGGTAGTGGGTTAGGACGGACTTGGGGAGCCTCGTTACGATACGCGGGAACGAGCTTTATCACACGTCACCGGCGAGGCGAAGACTGTTGCTGCTGCGACTCCGAGGAGATCCTCCCGCAAACTTTTGTCATTAGCGAAGATCACCGTTTATTAGCGGTTCGAAATCGGCGTCGGGTTTGTCGGTGGTAGACTTCCGAAGTCTGGGATCACTCTGATCGCGTGCAGGAGGCCAGGCAGGCCAGGCGAAATTGGCCATAAATGGCTGGGATTGACTTCCGATCCATTTAACCTCGCCGACCGTTCTATGGTGATCGCGGTCGCGTTGAGTGCCTCATTTTGATTCATGACCCTGCTCGTGCTCTTCGTATTGCTGCTGTTCCTATACAGCTTGGCCTCCCGACGCTTGGAACGGACGGTAATTACGACGCCCATCGTGTTTACCGCCGCCGGAATGCTGACGCAGGTCATTTCTTTCGACCTGGGCCAAGGACTCGAAAGTCGCGAGGCGTTTTTGGTTACTGCTGAGTTGGGGCTGGTCTTATTGCTCTTCACCGACGCCAGCCGAACACAGCTCGGAGTGTTGAAGAATATCCGCAATCTTCCGGTTCGACTATTGAGCGTGGGGATGTTGTTGACCTTGCTGTTGGGATTGCTTTTGGCGCGCGGGGTGTTTCCGAACCTCACCTGGTGGGAGGCGGGCATTCTCGCGGCCATCTTGGCGCCCACCGACGCAGGCCTGGGGCAAATCATTGTCGCGAGTGAGGTCGTGCCGATGAAAATCCGTCAAGCCCTTAACGTCGAAGCAGGGCTCAACGATGGACTGTCGGTTCCTTTTCTCTTGTTCTTCATGGCGCTCGCGTCGCAGGCAAACAATTCCGAGCACGGGCACGGCGGCCTGTTTCAGTTTATCGGCGAACAATTAGGCCTCGGTGCACTTCTGGGAATCGGCATTGGATGGGTGGGCGGATGGATGTTGGAGCACGCGCGACGTCGCGGATGGATTGCAACCTCGTGGCTTCAGTTGGGGGTTGTCGCGTTGCCTTTGCTCTGTTTGCTCGCTTCGAAAGCCGTCGATGCCAGCATGTTTATCGCAGCGTTTGTCGCGGGCCTGGCCGTGCAAGCCCGATTTCCGGAGGCCGCCAAACACAGCGTCGAATTTACCGAACAATGGGGCCAACTGTTCAATTTGGCCGTGTTCTACCTGTTCGGAATTCTCGTTATGGCGGCCGCCGCGGCGTTCACCGGGAGACATCTCCTCTATGCCATCTTGAGTCTCACCGTAATTCGAATGGTGCCGGTAGCTGTTTCCTTGGTCGGCACCCGCCTTAGCCCGGCAACCGTACTCTTCATGGGTTGGTTCGGGCCCCGTGGTTTGGCTTCGATCGTTCTGGGGTTGGTGTTCTTGGAGGAAGAAACCCGGGTCACCGGCGAATCCACCATCCGGCTCGCAGTGATGCTGACAGTTTGGATCAGCATATTTGCGCACGGGATGAGCGCGGTCAGCGGAATCGGCTGGTACGTGAGAAAACTTAAGAAACTCCCTTCCGACGCGCCCGAATTGGCCAAGAAGTTTCCGAGTGCGTTCGAATCCAAGACAAGAGGTCAAGAGACTTGAGCCTCGTCCAGAGTCGTCTGGACCAACTTAAAAAGCTGGCAGTGGAGTAAACCCAGGTACCATCCGCACCGCCCGGCGGAACGCCTATCTCGCGTTCTCAAGTATACCGTCTAGCCTCATTCTGGTCCTGCCAAAAATCACAGGGCAGGTCATTCGGGGACCAAAACGAGCCGAAATCCTATCTCTTGACTCGAGACATCTGGAGTTCCGCTGCGGCGATACGACGAAAGGAACATGTTTGTATCCATGCTCGCCCAGGATCCGCCCCGAAGCACTCGGCCATTGTGACTTTCATTATACCAATCGTCGCACCATTCCCACACGTTGCCTCCAAGGTCAAATAGCCCAAATCGGTTGGTTGAGAAGGAGCCTACAGGAGCAGTCGTGGGAAATCCGTCTCGGTATGTTGCGATTACCGGCCAGTCGGAAAACCGAACCTGAGCCGCTTCGTCGGGGTAGTTGCCAGCACGCGGAGGAGGCGGCCACTCGGTGCCCCATGGGTATAAAGGCTCCCTCTTCCCGATTCGCGCTTTATCCTCGGGTGATCGGCCGAATTCAACGGGAATTCCGACGGCCCGACTCCATTCCTCGTCGGTCGGCAAGCGGTATCGCTGCGCGGGGCGAAGTACTCCCTCATTCCGCTCCTTTTCTGTCAGCCAGGTCGCGAACGCCATTGCTCTAGACCAAGTCACATCAATTACGGGACAGTCTACCGTCGGGCTCAACTTGGCGTTTCGGTATTCTTGCGTGTCCCAAGAAGGCGTCCAGCCGGTAAAGCTCGCGTAATCTTTGATCCTAGTTTCCCAAATACTGAATAGAACCTGGGTTCGCGGCACACGCTTGAAAACCATTCCTAGGCTATTAGTAAAGCCTACGAGCAGGGGGGGCGCGGCAGGGGGACTTGCCTTTGAAATCTGAACTGTCGAGGGGTTTGGGCTAAGCCCTGCGGTACCAGGAGCGGCTCGCTCCACGCGGTTCGATGGGCTCATTGCTGGTGGATTCGTGGTTGCCCTGGGATTCTCGGGATCGCGTGTTCTCACCGAATTCCAAATCCAAAACGCCACCAACCCGACACTGGCGACGGCGGCCAGCGAACCTGTGGTGATCAATTGGCCTCGACCCACCTTTCCACTCCCCTGATCCGAAGTCGTAGGTTGGCTCCGCATACTCACCGTATCGCGTTTTTCGAGGGCAGCATCGTTGGTGGTCGTCGTCGGTTGAGCGGGTTGCATCAATGGGCTCGCCGACGGCGAGGACGCGGGGAACCTTGACGGAGTCAGGCCAACCGGCGAAATAGATCGATCTTGCACCGACGGCTTGTGCCGATGTTTGTCCGATTCCAAGGCGTGACGTCGGACGGCAGAGGCAATCTCCGTGAGAAGCCGTTCCTGCGCTCCATACTGCATTTCGCACAACGTCTCTTTGGGAGAACCCGCACTTTGAAGCGACGACAAGCGGCGCACTTCTGGGCCAATTTTTGGGTCGGGAAATTTGAATCGAACTTGGTCGAACCCGCACGGACTGAGCAGAACGGGCACGATCTTAAGTCCATCATCTCGCGCGCGTTGGAGTAGCACCGGCAGTTCGCTGTTACCCACATAACGTGACTCGAGGAACGCGGCCGACATCAGCAACACGACGACATTTGCTGCGCGAAGCTCGTCTTGAATCCGCCCGTGCCAATCGTCACCCCACGCGATGACGGCATCGCAAAAGACCTCGAGTTCGCCTTGGTCCTCATACGGCCGCAAGTGCCGGCGCAACCGTTCCAGCCAGCGTTCGCGCGGCTCTGACGACTCATTGTCAGCACGAGCATAGCAGATGAATACTCGTGGAATGGATCCAGAATCGGGCATCAACTAGCGCTCCGGCGCCATTAAGGTCCTCAAACTGCAAGGTGTCTAGGGGAATGGATATTGTTCCGAGTTCACCCGTCTGGGCTCATCTTGGACCCGTCCACAGTAAGCAGGAATTTGCGCTAGAATAGGTGGCCGCATCCGGCTCTTACTCCAGCGAGAATTCCACGACCGACTCAAGCACTGGCGGTTCCGCTGGAGCCGCCGGTGTGTTCGACGCCGACGTCGCCGCCTCATCCGACACCAACCGATCTGGCGAGAGTCCAGACGCCAGCAGCCATTCCTTGACGGTCACCACGCGGGCCGATCGCAGCGCGTTGAGTTCTTCTTCAGACGGGTCCAACTGCGCCAATAACTTTCGTTCCATCTCTTCAGGGGAGAGAGGCAACGGATTGGTCGTGTTGGGCGCCCCAGGAGCCGGCTCCGGAGTTGGGTTTGCGAGGGCAATTTCAGGAAACTTCTGAGCGAACGATTTTGCCAACAACCGCGAACGATCGGTGCGACTCAGCGTTGTTCCCGCATCTTGAGCGGCCGGAGATCCGGTTGCCGCCAATTCTTCGGCGCGAAGTTGCGCCAGAGTCGCGTCAAGCTTCCGCCGAGCCAGGACGGGTCCGTCATTGGTGGGTGACGCGCCGCCCCGCAGTGCCAAAAGCAGTTCCGGCCGTTGTCCCAATGCCTTCACTAGCTGGTGAAGTTGGTTCGTGGACGCAGGAGCAAGGTTGGTGGAACCGGCATCGAAGGATACGGTTTGGAGGGATTCGCCATCTTCTTCAGTTCCACCGAACAACGATCCCAGCAATTTGAACGGCGCCGTGGCCACTTTCACGAACAGCCCTTTCACCGCTTGCCAAATGACTTTCCGCACCCCGAATTCCGGATCGTCCAAGCTGCCCTTCACCGGAATGTCGAGTGTGATTTTCCCTTCGCTGTCTTTGAGGATCGCGATCCCCAATTTGACCGGAAGATTCAGGATCGGTTCCCCGCTCGTTTTTGAACCGAGGGTGAGTCGATCCACAATGACTTTGTTCTCGCCCTCCAACTGCCGCCCATTCACCTGATAACGCACATCAGCGGTTACTTTACCCTCCTTCAGCGGGTAACCCGCGAACTTGATCGAATAGGGCGTGAACGGAATTACCTCGGCGTTGGTCGCGGTCACGTGGAGGTCGATCAACATTTGGGCAGGATCTGGCCGGACCCAGCCTTCGACTTTGAACGGGGCGCGAGCGCCGACGAATCCCGCTAAGTCGATCCGCGACTTTTTCATTTCCGGGTAAGCCACGTCAGTCACCGAACCGGAGAACCGTTGCAGGGTGGTGGTGAATTCGCCGGGAACCGTCTGATCAGCCGCCAACAACGACGCGTTCGTCAGCGTGATTCGGTTCACGTTGAGGCTCACTGCCATGCTCGCGGGAGCTACCGGAGGCTCAGGAGTCGGCGCCTTGACATCCGCTTGGGATTTTGACGCCTTGAGCAACGAGAAAACGTTGAACTGGCCATTGGTCATCAACACGAAGCTCGTGGCCGGAGCGCGCAGGTAAATTTCGTCGAGTTCCAACTTGGCTGGCTCCCAAGAGCCCTTTACCCGCCGCAATGCCACAGTTTCCCACTTAAGAAAATCGCGCCCTACTTGCGTATCGAACGCCAGGAAGTCCGTCACCTCCAGCCCCCCCTCCACCGTGACTAAGGGCCCGCCGACCTCGCGGTTGTAGCCGACCGTCCAATGCCCGGCGACTTCGCCTTGCCTAACGTCGAGATTCACCAGTTCAGAAAAATACGGCTGGAGACGGGCCAACCGGATCCGCTCGAAGTCCAGTTTCACGGTCGCCCGAGCGGGCAACAGCGTCCCCTCGATCGCCAGGTTCATGCGACCGTTCGTCGCCCATCGCCCGACACCGTCAATCGTTACCGGCTGGTTGGTCTGATTCGAAAGACCTTTGACCTGGAGGCGTTCCACTTCTGCGGTCAGCAACACCGGGGACGCGACGTCGATGTCCTTCCAACCCAACTCAATCTTTTCATTCAAGATCTCATCCACTTGCACGCGCCATCCGGCCAGTCGTTCCCCAATCGTCTGTATTGCTCGCTCAACAAACTCCGGTCGCACCGCCTGCTTAACATCTACCGAGCCATCGGAGCCGCGCTGGGCCGTGAACTGCCCGGATCGAAGGGCAATTTGGCCCACTTGCAACCGCTGTTCTTTGAGTCCGGCGGATACGTTCTGAATCGCCAGTTCCGCCAGTGTTAAGGTTGGTTCCGTGGCGTCGGGTAGCTTGAAAACCAAATTGGTAATCGTCACTGCCACGTTGCTGACCGTGGCGTCCGGAGAATTTCCGGAATTTAGAAACGAGTACGGCAAGATGACATTGAGTCGTCCCTCCGTGAAACTCGCCACTGTCGCCAGTTGCACATAGGGGCCATAACGGGGGATTGAATACCCCTCGATGTTCAAGGTGCCGACCGAGGCGACAGGGTTGACCCCGACGTCGCCTTCCCATCGGACAGACTCGCCTTCTTCGCCGACTGTTTTGAAGGTTCCTGCGGACCGAACGCCCAGTTTCGTAGTGAAGTTAGTGAATTGAAGGTCGATCTCGCTGAGGCGCCGCTCGAAGCCACCGGGAACTATTTCATCGTGGAAGTTCACCTGTCCGTCACCCAAGCGCAGGCTGGTGATCTCAACCAACGGAGGCGGAGCGCTGGTTGCGGAGGAATTCGTGGGTACGAGATCGGCCCAACTGAAAACGCCTTGAGGATTCCGGCGCACGTCGAGGACCGGTCGAATCACCTCCACCTCCCGCAGAACCAACGCCCTTCGCCACAGAGACTCCGCTTGCAAATCGGCGTGAAGTCGTTCGAACGAAGCGCACCGCGCTCCATTTGATTCGATCAACGCGAGATTAGAAATAGTTAGGGTTAGGCGGAACGGATTTACTTCAACGTTCCCAATCTCGGCCTGACGGTGGGTTATCGGCGGAAGCCGCTTGAGCAATTGGGAGCGGATGATTCGCGGCGCCAGCCAGAAGCCGCCGACGGCGTAGAGCAGGACGAGAACCACCAGAACGCCAAATACTCGCACAGGGGTCCGGCGCAGAAGGGGCTTGCGAGGCGGACTGGTTGGATTCACGGAAAGGAGTTTGCAGTGATTTGAGCGTCTGGTCGAGGGTCCTTAGGCGGAAATGCGTTCGCTGCGTTCGCTCCGCCCGCTTGTTCCGACGAAGTGGGACGAAGCCAGACTGAGTTGTGCGCGGCGAGCTGACACCGTCGTAACTTCGCCCTCATACGACTTCGCAAAGCGTCGCCTGACCTTAATGGCCACGGGAGATTTGCCATCCGATTGACGTTCAGGAAGACGCGTACATAAGGTGGCGCGAACTCTGATGTTGTTCTCGTCCCACTCCACATCTGCCCAACCGGCGCGCGTGGTGGTCACTGGGATTGGCCTCTTGACCGCTCTCGGGAACGGCGCCGAGGCTAATGCCGAAGGCTTCCGAAGCGGTCGGCGAGGGTTCCGGCCGGTAACCCTTTTTGACGTCTCGCGACAACGGGTGCAATCAGCCGCGGAGATCGATCTGCCGGCATCGTGGCCACGTACCCGGCTTTCGGCGCACCAGCAGCAGCGTTTGGATCGCGCCGCGCGAATGCTGCTGGTGGCGGCCGCGGAGGCGTGGACTCAAGCCGGCTGGACGGCGGGCGTCGAAAATCTTCCGGTCGTCTTGGGTACGACCAGCGGTGGGATGAGCCTGGGGGAGGCATTCTATCGCCAATGTGTGACTACTCCGACGAGGCTTCGGGGCCAGGCACGTCGGGTGACGCACTACCAACCGCAGCGCCAGGCACTCGACCTCATGGACGCGTTCGGCTTTCGCGGTCCGGTTACGATGATCGCGAATGCGTGCGCCTCGGGAGCCAATGCGGTGGGGCATGCTTTCACCTTAGTTCGCACCGGCCGCGCTGAACGAGTCCTCACCGGTGGATACGACGCATTGAGTCATTTGGTTTTCGCGGGATTCGATTCGTTGCAAGCGTTGTCACCGACGACCTGCCGTCCGTTCGATGCTCACCGCGACGGCCTCGCGCTCGGCGAGGGCGCCGCCGTATTGTGTTTGGAAGCGGAAACGGCGGCTCGCCGTCGCGGCGCCGAGATTCTTGGCGAGGTAGCCGGATACGGCGCCGCGACCGACATTCATCATCTCACGCAACCGCGACCCGATGGCGAGGCGGCTTGGCAGACCATGACGGCGGCCTGTGCCCAAGCGGAAGTAGCGCCGGAAGCCGTGGGTTACTTGAATGCGCATGGTACTGGCACACCGTTGAACGATGCGGCAGAAGGAGCTGCGATTTCGCGCTGGGCGGGAGCTGCCGCCGCGCGTTTGCCGGTGAGTTCAACCAAAGCCGGAATCGGCCATACGTTGGGCGCCGCCGGCGCAATCGAGGCGGCGGTTTGTTTGCTGGCCCTGCGCGGACAATGGCTCCCGCCGGAAACGAGTCTGGAAACGGCGGATTCGGCGTGTGCCTTTCCCATCGTTCGCGAGGCTCGCGATGCTACTTTCGAGATCGCGTTGACCAACTCGTTCGGTTTTGGCGGCGCCAACGCCAGCCTTCTGCTTCGCCGTCCATGAGCCAGGTTTCCACGTCGGTGTTCGTCGCGGGTGCCGGAGCGGTTTCACCGGCGGGTTGGGGAGTTGCTGCGCTCACCGTTGCCTTGGAGGCGGGAGTTCCCCTGCCCGAAGAACCGTTGGCAGGTTCCGCGGGCTCATCTCCGGCACTTGCACGACGCGTGCCTGCGCCCGTTCCTCGACCACCTTATCTCGCTCATCCTCGGCTCAGAAGATCGAGCGCGGTATCACATTTCGCCGTCGGGGCAGCCCTCGAATCGTTGGGCGGCGACGCCGTTCGAGTTACGCGAAGAGAATTGAGGCTCGGCATCGTTTGCGCCGTGATGTCGGGCGGAGTGACATATTCCCGGCGATTCTACGCGGAGACTTTGGAGAATGCCGCAACGGCTAGCCCCATGTTGTTTCCGGAGACCGTGTTCAACGCACCGGCTTCCCACGTTGGCGCCGTCCTGGGCACATCGCGGCTGAATTACACCCTGGTCGGCGATCAGACCGCGTTCGTACAAGGATTGGCGTTGGCAGCGGATTGGCTGCGTGACGATGAGGTGGACGGTTGTGTGGTCGTGGCCTCGGAAGAAGCCGACTGGCTGACCACCGCGGCATTGAAGCCGTTTCGCCATACCCCGGTGCCTGGAGAAGGCGCGGGCGCTGTCTATCTGCGTCGTGAGCCGGCGAACGTCGAGTTGACCGCTGTCTCCGATCCAGAGTTATTCACCAGGGGTCGCAACCGAGCCGAAGCCTGGACTGTCGTGCGTGATCAGCTTGCGTCAGTCCCGGCAGAAGCGCTTTGGGCAGTGACCTCCAGCCGTGTGGATTGCTCGGGGCCTGGCTGGCCGGCACGGCAAGTCGTTCCGAGCGCGATCTTAGGTGAAGGCCTCGCGGCGGCGGGGGCGTGGAGCTGCGTGGCAGCCGCCAGTGCCGTGGCCTCCGACGGCGTACATTCAGCATGGGTTGCGGTCGCCGGAAGCAACTTACAAGCGATTGGCGCAGCGTTCTCGAAGCCTGGTGCGCCGGGCTCATGATTGGGCACGCGGGCTACTGGAATAATTGGGGAACAAACTCGTTTAAGTACTCTCTCCAGACAATCCAAGTGTGCGCACCGTCGGTCTCCTTATAAACAACTGGAAATTGATGTTTCTTAAACATCGCTACCGTTGCGCGAGACGTTTCGACCAAGAAATCGTCTTTGCCGGTGGCGAACCAGAATAGCTTCAGTCCTTCCTTGAG
>DLVS01000012.1:1615-3367 GCA_003445095.1 Verrucomicrobiales bacterium | reverse complement strand
AGCCGTGGGTGCAACTGAAGTACTTCAGTTTCCATCCGCAGATTTTTCCGGCGATGATTCGGGAAGCCTCGCCAGCGGCTACCGCGGGTTCATGGGTTCACGTTTACGACAAGGAGGGGCGGCCCTTCGGCAATGGATTGTGGAACGATCGGGCCCGAGTGCCGTTGCGAGTCTTCCACCACGGTGTTGAACCCAAGGGTGAGGATTATCTGTTCACTCTGCTTGATCGGGCCATGGCGCTTCGACTCGATCTACTGAAGCTACCAGACTCCACCGATGCTTTTCGGGTGGTCCATTCCGACGGTGACGGTCTAAGTGGACTCATCGTGGACCGATTCGCCGACGTATTGAGTGTACAGGTCCACAGTCTCGGTTTGTGGCAACGACTACCGAAGTTGCTGCCTCATTTGCACCGTCGGTTGGGGACGCAACGGACCGCGATCGAGGTGGACCCCTTGATCGCCCGTACGGAAGGTATTCGAACTTCGGAAGTGAAGTCCGATGACGTTCATTCAGTGAAGATTCGCGAGAATGGGGTGCGCTTCGAAGTCGATTTTGCTCTGGGGCACAAGACGGGCTTCTTCTGTGACCAACGAGACAACCGACGGAGGCTGGCGGACTGGACCAAAGACCGCCGGGTGTTGGATCTTTGCTGCTATACTGGTGGGTTCTCCTTGTTCGCCAAGCTCGCTGGAGCCGCGACCGAGGTTACGGGGGTGGATCTCGACGAGTTGGCGATATCCCAAGCGAAACGTCACGGAAACCTCAACAATGCCCGAATCAACTGGGTGCATTGCGATGCCTTCAGTTTCGCCCGGCAAATGCGCAAGGACGGTAAGCGCTTCGATGTCGTGGTGCTCGACCCGCCCAAACTGGTGTTCAGTCAGGACGAAGGCGACGAAGGCCTGCGAAAGTACGAAGACCTTAACATCCTCGGCATTTCGATTATAGAGCCCGGCGGCCTTTTGGTGACCTGTTCTTGCTCGGGTCAACTCAGCGCCGAGGAATTTGAGCGCTTGGTCATTCGTGCGGCTCAGAAGATGGATCGCCAGCTCCAAATCCTGGATCGAACGGGTGCCGCCCTCGACCACCCTGTGATGGCCAATTGCCCGGAAGGTCGGTACCTCAAAGTGATCTGGGCTCGGGTCTGGTGACCCAACTGGAGCATGGCGTGAAACGGAGCACTGGGCCGCCGGAAACAGAGGTAGGGCGCGCCCTTTGCCGGGCGCGGTTCCGCGCGAATCACTCTCCATCAATGACCGCCTTATTCGGGCGTTGGTTGACCCCCGCTCCCGTCAACCATACTGTGTGGTTGGCCATGGCGGTCACTGCTCCAGATATTCCCGAATTAATCCGACGTTCGATACCCTCCGGCGACGCGAGTGTGTCGTGGGACAGTATATTGGGTCCGGTCCAGAAATTTTTGACTCAAGTAACGGAGATGCTTGAAGGACAAGTGGACCTGTTTGAACCGGAAATCGCCGAGCATGCTCGGTATGCGCTGGATAACCGCGGCAAGCAATTGCGTCCGGCTTTGGTAGGACTCTCGGCCGGGGCGGTTGGCCGGATTCGGCCGGAACACGTCACCATCGCCGTCCTGGTCGAGATGGTCCATCTCGCGACCTTGGTACACGACGACATTATGGATGGCGCATACGTCCGACGGGGCCGACCCACCGTCGGATCACGATGGGGCAATCATTTGGCGGTGTTGTTAGGCGACTGCCTGTTTGCGCACGCGATGAAAGTGGC
>DLVS01000012.1:0-1364 GCA_003445095.1 Verrucomicrobiales bacterium | reverse complement strand
CGCCGGCGACGGTGGGACCTGTCGCGCGCCGATTATCTTCGGATGGTCGAGCTAAAGACCGCGGAATTGTTTGCGGTTGCCGCCGAATTAGGGGGCCGCCATGCCGGCGCTTCACCAGCCGAGGAGTCCGCCCTTCGGCACTTCGCTCTCGCGGCAGGGACGGCGTATCAGGTCTACGACGACTGCGTCGATTTGTTTGGATCGGAGCGGGTGGTAGGGAAATCCCTCGGCACTGATTTGGCTACTGGCAAACTGACGCTCCCGGTGATCGTTCTGCTTGAACGCGCGTCTCCCACCGATTCGGCAGAAGTCGTGGGATGGTTGAATCAATGGAGTCCCGACTACCTCGTGGGGCTTCACGGTCTGCTTGAGTCCCACGACGCGATGAGTGAGTGCGCCCACCTGATCGGGAACCTGCTGCAGAAAGCTCGGACGGCCCTGGAGCCGCTTCCTCAAACCGGCGAGAGGAAAGCGCTGGAATCGTTCACCCGCTTTATTGCCAGCCAGACGGCCTTGCTGGCTCGATGACTGAGCGCTTGGACTAACGGCGCCCATGGAGCCTGAAACCTCGCCCACTGAGACGGCGCCACCCATTACGGACGCGGGTGAGGGGCCTGATGATCGCACACTCGTGGCTCGGGCAAGGATGGGGAGCGAGTCGGCGTTTGAGGACCTGGTGCGGCGTTATCAAACTCGAATTTACGGGCTGTGCTATCATCTTACGGCGAATCACGAGGATTCGGGCGACCTGACCCAGGAGGCGTTTGTCAAAGCGTGGAAGGCGTTGCGATCGTTCAAAGGCGACTCAAGCTTTTACACGTGGCTTTATCGCATCGCCTACAACAACGTTTTGAACCATCTCAAACAGCGTCGCAACCGGACTCCCCATCTCAGTTTGGACGATTTGGATTTCCACGCCGAGCACAGTCCAGAGCTCGTTGAGCTCATTTCGCACATCACGCCCCGGCGTGACGTGGGCTTGGCTGAGCTTCAGAAAAGATTGAACGAAGCCATGCTCAAGCTGTCCGACGAACATCGAGCAGTGGTGATATTGCACGACATTCAGGGCCTTCCGCACGATGAGATTGCGACGATCATGCACTGCAACCCGGGCACTGTTCGGTCACGTTTACACTATGCACGCCAGCAGCTGCAGGGGTGGCTGGCCGACTTTTTGAAATGACACCGATGGACAACTTGCCTTCACCCGACTTCGACGTTGCGCGATTAGTCGCCCTAAAGCGGCACGAGGTTCCGCCCCCAGGATTCGCTGATTACTTACGCGGACGTATCATGCGCCAGATTGCGGAGGAACGTGAACGAGCCGCTCGGCCTTGGTGGTCCCGATTGTGGGACGAGGTGAC
>DLVS01000019.1 GCA_003445095.1 Verrucomicrobiales bacterium | reverse complement strand
TGTCGATGACCGTCTGCTCGACAGCGTCGAATTTGTAGAGTCTTCGGGCAAGCATACCGCAGTTGGCGATGGCGGAGATGCCTTGGGCGCTTATCAGTTTCATCGATCAACTTGGGCTCATGTGAGCTCGCTGCGTGAACGGTCCAAGCTTCCCGTCCACAAGTATCGCCCGGGGGCTTTGCAGCGCTCGGTTGCGAGGAATTATGCGACTACATACTTGAGGTGGCTGGAGCAAGGACTCGCATCACATATTGGACGCTGGCCGACCCGAGCCGAGTTATATGCGGCGTGGAATATGGGACTCGATGGATTCAGGAAGGTTCGGTTCCAACTCAATCGGTGTTCATCGGACACTCGCCGGGCCGCCGAATTCGTAGCGAGCGAATCTCAGCCGTAAGCCGGCTAACTTCCAACCCGCCGGCTCCCCGGGGCTGGACTACGCGTGCGTCGTGGAGGGTCGAGTGGGACCGAAAGGGCATCGCCTCTGTTGGCGTCCTGTCTTGAGACACGGACCGGAGTACAAGCGAGCGAAGCGAACCGAACCGGCGCTTTGAGCTTCCTCCGCGAGCTTGGTTTACCCAACGTCCCGGAACTCATGTCCATTCTAAACGTTGCAATTATCGGGACGGGCGGCATCACGTTGCAGAACCACCTTCCCGGATTGGCCTTGTGTCGGGATGTTCGGGTTCACGCGTTGTGCGATGCCAATCCCGCCACCCTGGAAACGGCGCGTCAGCAAACCGGTGCAGCAATTTATGCCACGTCCTGGCAGGACATTGTCATTCGCGACGACGTTCATGCGGTCATCATCGCGACGCCGAATTTCCTCCATCCCGAAATCGCCATTGCTGCGGCGCAGCACGGCAAACACATTTTGTGTGAGAAGCCGCTGGCGCTAAACGCCACCGACGCCCAGCGGATGTTAGACGAGGCGGAACGCGCCGGGGTGCGGCATATGACGGCTTTCACCTACCGGTTTGTGCCAGCGATGCGGTATCTCAGCCATTTGATTGACCAAGGCGAACTGGGCACTCCCTATCATTATCGCTGTCTTCGGTTGCAGGATTGGGGCACGCGAAATCTCGGTTGGCGCCAAGTGCGGAAGTTCGCGGGCACCGGCGAAATCGGCGATATGCTGAGTCACCGAATCAACTTTGCCCAGTACCTAGTTGGGCCGGTGCGGCGTTTGGTGGCCAATTTGAAGAACCGCACTCCGGTTCGCGACGGTGCTCCGAATGACACCGATGATTGGGTGGCAATTCTCGCCGAATTCACCAACCAAGCGACGGGTGTGCTGGAAAGCTCGAAACTTGCCAGCGGTCACAATGAGTCGTGGCGGAGCCTGGACCACGTCGAACTCAACGGCAGCGCCGCCACTTTTCAGTTCACCACCGGCAAGTGGAACGAGCTGCAGGCCGGCCGGCTCGGTGGATCCGGATTGAAGCCGTTAAGCGTGCCGCCGGAGTTTTGGGTTTGGCCGGGCAGTCCTCGTGATCCCTCAGTCGGCGACCCGTTGGTTTCGTTCCGCTATGATCAAGCGGTCGAATTCATCAACGCCATCCGTGAGCAACGACCCTGCGCGATTCCATTCAACGACGGAGTCGCGGCGCAACGGGTGATGGATGCAGCGGTCAAATCGACTGAGGTCGGTCAATGGGTGGAGGTGAGTAATCTATGAATCATACCGCCATTGTCACCGGTGCCGGTAGCGGCGTGGGCCAAGCCACTGCGCTCAAGCTCGCTCAGCTCGGTTGGCGTGTCGCGTTGGTTGGACGTCGACCGGAAGCCCTTCATGCGACCGTTCAGTTGGCCGGTGAACGCGCGCCCCAATTCCTGGAGTATCCGTGTGATATCGGTGATGTCGCGGCCGTGAACAAAATGACGCAACAGGTGTTGGGTGAACTCGGTGACGTCGACGTGCTGGTCAACGCGGCCGGCACCAACGCTCCGCGGCGAGCACTCGAAGTTCTCTCGTTGGAAGACTACCACGCGATGCTCAACGCGAATCTCCATGGAGCGTACTACTGCGCGCAGGCAGTGCTTCCAGGAATGCGCGCTCGCGGATCGGGTACGATTGTCAACGTCATCTCCGACGCCGGGAAGCAAGCGTCACCGAAGGCGGGCCCAGCCTATGTGATGAGCAAGTTCGGCCTGTCCGGCTTGACTCAGGCGATCAACGCGGAGGAGCGGAGCCGCGGTATTCGGGCCATCGGAATTTTTCCGGGCGACATCGACACGCCATTGTTGAACCGCCGGCCTCAGGCACCTGACGCCGCTGCTCGCGCCAAAATGCTCAAGGCCGAGGATATCGCCGACTGCGTGGTGTTCTGCCTCAGTTTGCCCTCGCGGGTCGTAATTGAAGAGATGTTGGTTCGGCCCCGGTAACTCCCGTCAAAGCGAAGCTTGGGGTGGACTTAGGCGGACGAGGCCGGCCGCGCTCCGAGAGTTACTTCAAAATGTGTTCACTGACTTTCACGCCTTTCTTGAATGTGCCAAAGCCGAACATGGAAGGATTGAACTCCCCGATTGGAGTCACGTCTGCCTTCTCCGGCACTTTGAGTCCTGTCAGATCGTAGGCTGCATTGACGAATAGGCGCCGCAAATCTTCGCTGCGCAAATCGGTCGCGGCCCCCATCGTTGAACACAGAATTTTGGAGGTCTTGCCGGTTGAGCTGCTGTAGTTCCGCAGCCAGACCACGGGCATGATAGCCTTGTTCAGGTTGGGCGGATCGTTCGGATTCATTCCTTTCAAGGTCTGCCCCCAGATCAAAACCGCCGCGTCGGCCGGGAAATCCGGGTTCACACCGTACACGTCCGACGGTCCCCAAACATCGTTTACGGAATTTAGGATGGGGTTCTTACGATGGATGCCGTCCACCAATCCTCGCGCCGATTCCTTGCCATGGTCTCCGTGGTGGTACGTCCAGGTCTCACCGACGGTCTTCCCGCCGAATCCGCCGTCCTTAGCCTGCCAATCGAACACCGCATACGGACTTTGCTTGTTACGTGAGTAGGCAAATGAATGAGTTCCCGTCCGCACCACCATCATCGGCTTGCCGGAATTGAGATAGTCCACAAAGGGTTTCATGTCGGCATCGGGCAGCTCACGGAAGCGAAACTGCGTCACCACCAAATCGGCTGCGCCGAGTAAATGCATCCCAGGGATGTTGGTCTGATTGTTCGGGTTGATCGTGCCATCCGGGTCTTGGGAAAAGAGCACGGTGCATTTGAACCCATGGCGCTGGCTAAGAATTTTTCCGAGTTGCGGCAGGCCTTCTTCCGACCGGTATTCTTCGTCGCCGCTGAGGAGGACGATTTGCTTTCCGTTGGCCGAACTCGCTGGGGGTTCGTAGGTAACCCACTGTTGGGCGAACAAGGGCAGGGACGACGCCAACAACCAAACGAGCGCAACGAGGCTTTTCACGGCGTGAGTGTGAACGGTGTTCGCGCGAGATTGAATCGGAAAAGGTGAAGGGATTCTGATCCGCCTGATCCGCCTGATCCGCCGATCCACGCCTGACGTCGTCGTAAGCGTCCACTGCGGAATCTGGCAGGCAGCGGTTGCCGATGCTGGCGATTCCGCGAGGTTAGGACGTGACGATGTCGGAACCGTTTCCTGACCTTCCCGCGGCCATTCGTGCTCGGAGCGAGCGCCAGGCCATGGATTGGTCACTGGTGCTCGCTAGCCAAGGCATCGAGGTAACCCTCGATCGAGATCCTCTGGATGGCGTTTGGTGTCTGCTGGTCGCCCCTGCGGAGGAGCCCCGTGCCCGGGCCGCGATCCGTCAATACCGGATCGAGAACCGCGGTTTCGAATGGCAGCGTGAATTGCCGGGGTCGGACTATCTTTTTGACGGCCGGGTCGTGTTCTGGGCGCTGGCCATCGCGTTTGTGTTCCTCCTCACCGGGGGCTCGGACCACGCCGGAATCTTCGACACGCAACTGGTCCGACAGGGCCAGTGGTGGCGCGCGTTCACGGCCGAGTGGCTTCACCGCGACGTCGCGCATCTTTTTTCCAATCTCGCCATGGGAATGTTGTTCCTGGGCCTGGCGATGGCTCGCTTTGGCGCTGGCGTGGCGTTGTTGGGAAGTCTTTTGGCCGGTGCCCTCGCCAACGGAGTCGGTCTACTCCTTCGCGGCGAAGACTATCTCGGCCTGGGCGCGTCTGGCTTGGTCATGGGCGCGCTGGGAATGGTCATCGCCCAAGCAGTACCCCGCTGGCGCTCCGGCCGGCGCGGCAACCGCGTTGTGCTCACCAGCCTCGGTACAGGCGCCTTGCTGTTCATTCTGCTGGGCACCGACCCTTCCACGGATGTCCTGGCCCACACAGCCGGATTGGTGTTCGGAATAATCTTCGGTGCCATCGCCGCGTGGTTGCCCCTCTCAGTCCTTAACCGGGCAAATCCATTCGCCTTGGCGGCGTTTCTCTTGCTTGCCCTCGGAACGGGATTCATGGCCTTGATGTGCTGACCAAAAATAGGAGCCGATGGATCCGGAGGAACACCGATCTGTGGACCTGCTTAAACCATTAGCTACCGACTTTCGCTAAGCGCATGGATGGCGGCGGCGATCCGACGGGTCATTTCAGCCACGGCACCGGTTGCGGGTCGCAACTCATCACCAACCCCACTGGACTCGGGAAGACCGCCGCGGTCGTCCTATCGGAGTGGGAACTAGTGCTCAATTGGCGGAGGAGCTTTCGCTGTCGCAATTGGGACCGGATTTTCTCCTCGTCCATTCCCCCGCCGACCATCTGCCGCCCCGCGCCACCATAGAACTGCAGGTCGACGACTGGCAGCGCACCTGGGAAGTGGATCGGCCGAAGGGGATGAAGGCCGGGGATGCGTGGGTCACGTTGGCCAACGTCGGGTAGGAACGCTTCACCCGCATGAAAAGCGGCGCCGCGCTCGGCTGAGCGCGAAGAATACGATCGGCCGTGGCGAAACCGCAATCGTCGGGTTGGAGATCAGAGATCGATCAGAGTAAATCCAATCCTAACACCCGATAAGCGACGGACTCGTTAGCGACCCAATCGGGGAACCACGTCAGCGCGCTGAGGCTAGGCTAACCTTGCACCCTTTGGCATCCGAACAAAGAGATGGCCTCGGTCTGCGGTTGTCCGACCGTTTCAAGGATTATTCCCTGCGTGATCAATCCGCCAAGCACACTACGGTGAGTGAATCCGCCGACATGAAAACCTCCAGCTCCTACGGCGGGCATTCTGCGTTGGTGCGGATGCGACTGCTCCTGAACGGCAGGATTTTCCGCATCGCGCAGATGGGGCCGGATTTTCTTTTCGTCGAGTCTCCGGGCGACCATCCGCCGGCCCGTGCCACGATCGAGATGCAGGTGGACGATTCCCGGCGCACTTGGGAGGTGAACCTGCCCCAGGGCATGAAGGTCGAGGACCATCGGGTTGCGCTAGGCTCAATCGGATAGTTTTCCAAAGGGGCCGCGCTCAACAAGCGCGGAGAATTCAGACTAGAAACAAGGCAACCGCCTCGAAATGTATGCTTCAACGGGGCCATCAGATTGGAATTCATACACTTTGAAGCGGTAGCTTTCAGATTGACTCTAGAAACGCTATCAGCCAAAGACATTGTGTCAAGCATGTGCCCTAACTTCTCCGAAAGCTTTCACCGTCTAACAACGGTACCCCCGTTCCCATGGCAGCAGCGGCTGTACGAACGCTTTGCCAGGGGAGAGGTTCCCCCGCTGGCTGACATTCCCACCGGTCTTGGAAAGACATCCGCCGTGACGGTCTGGCTGATCGCGCTAATCGAGCACCCTGACAAGGTCCCGCGGCGACTGGTTTACGTAGTGAACCGGCGCACTGTCGTGGATCAAACCACCGACGAAGTGAAGCGACTGCGCGAGCGGCTGCGGGAAATGCCGGACTTGCTCGGCAAACTCAATGACCGCTGTGCAGTGCCCGTAGAAATGCCGCTTGCGCTCAGCACGCTGCGCGGGCAGTTCGCGGACAACCGCGAGTGGTGCGCGGACCCGGCACGCCCTGCGGTCATCGTAGGCACGGTGGACATGATTGGGAGCGGTTTGCTTTTCAACCGCTACACTTGTGGATTCAAGGCGCGTCCGCACCATGCCGGTTTGCTGGGGCAGGATGTGTTGCTGGTACATGATGAGGCGCATCTAGAGCCGGCGTTTCAAAAGCTTCTCGACTCCATCATGGCCGAACAGAAGCGGTGTGGCGAAAGTCGCCCGCTTCGGGTAATGCAGCTTTCCGCGACGGGTCGAAATGGTGCGGATGCAGACAGCGCATCGAAAGTCCTCCGATTGACTGCCGAGGATGAAACGAACGAGACCGTCCGCCGACGAATCAACGCCGCGAAGCAGCTACGGCTCAACGCTATTCCCGATGAGAAGCAGCTTGCCGAAAAGCTCAGCGAACTCGCGCTAGCCCGACGAGATTCTGGTCGGGCAGTGTTGGTCTTTGCCCGCCCGGTTGAAGTCGTTCAGAAAATCGAAAGCGCTCTTGGAAAAGCCAAACAGTCAGTGGTGGTGCTCACCGGCACTATGCGCGGCAAGGAGCGCGACGATTTGGTGAACGACGCGCGATTTCTCCGCTTCCTGCCGCTGAGTTCACGCGCCAAGTCCGCACCGGAGCCCCTCACCGGAACGGTCTATTTGGTTGCCACAAGCGCGGGTGAAGTCGGCGTGAATCTCTCAGCGGATGAACTCATTTGCGATCTGTCCACTTTCGAGAGCATGGCCCAGCGGTTCGGGCGCGTGAACCGCTTCGGCGAAGTCGAGAGCTCGACAATTGATGTTGTCCATCCGGAGGCCTTCAAGGAAGACGACATGGAGCAAGCCCGCTTTTGCACCCTCGATCTGTTCCGCCAACTCCACGGCAGCGCCAGTCCTCACGCTCTCGGTCACGCTCTCAGTCAACTCGACGCTACCGCTCGCAGCGCCGCTTTCAGCCCGCCGCCGAAGATCCGGCCAGCGACGGACATTATTTTCGATTCCTGGGCGATGACGAGCGTCCGGGGCCCGCTGCCGGGGCGTCCGCCGGTTGCGCCATACTTGCATGGCGAATCTGAATGGGAGCCGCCGGAAACTTACGTCGCTTGGCGCAGTGAAGTGGAAATCATCACTGACGCCCTCGCCGCGACTTACCCACCGCGAGAACTGATAGCCGACTTTCCGCTCAAACCGCACGAACTGCTCCGCGACCGTTCCGACCGCGTGCAAACTGAGTTGGAGAAGCTGGCAGACGCGGCTGTCGACAACGCGGAAAAGATTGTCTGGCTCGTTGATGAAGACGGTAAAGTTGCCTCCAAGCAATTGAAGGAGCTTCTGGGGAAGGACTCGCAAGCACTACACGGTGCCACCGTTCTACTCCCACCCTCAATTGGCGGATTGTCTGAGCGCGGCCTGCTGGATGGAAATTCGCTTGGGAACATCGATCTGGATGTCGCCGACATTCTTCATGGCCCGGATGGACAGGCGCTACGTCGCCGTGTTTTCCACAGCAACCCTAAGGTGCCTGCCAAACATCGCGGTCTGCGTATTGTCCGCATCATTGACACGCTACTCGGCGAGGAAGACTTGGACGAAAACCCCGAGGGCGAACTCGATAACCGCTACTGGCTCTGGCTCGAAGCCCCGAAATCATCTGGCGCGGAGAGTCTGCGAAGCGCGGATGAATCCATCTCGCTCTGCGACCATTCACGCGATGTGGAAGGACACGCCTGCGCCATCGTGGAAAAGCTCACGCTCGCCGAACCGCTAGCCCGCTGCGTTATTCTCGCGGCGCGTTTTCACGACCTCGGCAAGCGGCGGCTCTACTGGCAGCGCGGCATTGGCAACATGGATGCGAACCGCTGGCTGGCGAAAGCCGGGCCGGAACTTACTCCGCGCCTGCCCACGGAGCCGTATCGCCATGAATTCGGGTCGCTGCTCGACGCGGAGAGGGAGGCCGAATTTAGCAAGCTGCCGCCGGACGAGCAGGACTTGGTGCTTCACCTTATCGCCGCGCATCATGGCCGGGCACGACCCCATTTCCCAACGGACGAATCTTTCGATCCCGACGCCGCGCTCGGCGACTCCCAGCGCATCACGGCCGAAGTCCCGCGCCGCTTCGCCCGACTCCAGCGCCACTTCGGCCGCTGGGGCCTTGCCTACCTCGAATCCCTGCTCCGCGCCGCCGACTACGCCGCCAGCGCCGGCATCAAACCACTTTCGAAGCCAACGTCATGAGTGAACCCACCCCCACCATCCGCATCCGCGTGGATGTCACGAACCCCGGCCAATTCTTCGCCTGCTGCGGGCTGCTGGAATTGGCGGCACGCTCGTCAGGAAAAGCGACAGGAAGGTTTCGCCACTCTGGTTCCGAAACGTCTTTTCACCTGACGGTAGGCGATGCAGGAGCGGTTGATGCGCTGTTCGAGCAGATAGCCGCTTGCCAAGTTTCGAGCACGCTGTCCCTGGAAGAAATCGCGCGCCTGAGAACGCTCCTGAACACAAAGAAGTCGCTTCTGACTCCCGAGGTTGAAAGGGAAAAGTCGAAGCTGTCCGAAAAATGGGGGTGTGAGCGTATCACGCTGAAGCCATTCGGCTTGGTGATTGATTGGTGGCTGGACGAGTATTCTGGCAGCAGTGTCCTAAAGACATGGGCAGGAAAGCAATTTGTCACCGACATCATTGAGGGAAACTTGAAGGCGCTCCGAACCAAACAGTTCAGAGCGTTTCCCGTGGTCAACTTGTTGAGTTACGAAACTGACGACGGGAGCCTCCCATTCTACTTCGATGCCGCGATTGGCGGGCATTCTTCTTCGCTCGATGTCGGTTTCAGTCTGGATGCCTTGTCGGTGAGAGGTCGGATCAAACCAGCGATTGAGTTTCTCGCCTTTGTTGGCCTCCAAAGATTCCGCCCGGCACGAGACGAGGATATTTTTCGGTATCGAACCTGGGAGCAGGACATGCCGCCGATCCTTGCTGCCGCAGTCTCAGGCGGCGGCTTCGCAGTGGATGAGATGCACACGTACGAGTTCCCGCTGCTTTACCGGACGAAATACCTCAAGGCTTTCCTCACAGCAAAACCAACAACCACATCACAAACATGAACAACGACATCACTCGATTCGACAAATACCTCGCCAGCAGCGGCCCCGCGGCGCTGGTCGTCCGCGAACACCTTATCCCCGTCGAAGGGTCGGACGCCGTTCTTTTCCCACCAACCTTTGCAGCCGGTGACGGCTTCCCCGGAGGCTACAACATTGATGGTGATGGAAACGCGCCGAAGATTGCGCTCATTGACACTGTTGGTGCCCAGTCAAACCGCATCGAGCCAATGTTCGCTGAGCCGGAATACGCGCAACTCGTGCCTCAAGTCGTCATCCAAGCAGGCGGGAAATTCGTGAACCTGCTCCACGCTAGTCACCGCGCTGGTGATGCGATCGTCCGCTGTACCCCGCTCCAGACCAAGTTGGAAGCTGCGTTCAAGGAATTGCTCAATGGCAATGCCACGGCGCTGGCGAGAATTGCCCCTACGTCGCTTGTCTTCGGTGTTTGGGATTCACGCAAAACCCAGGCGAAAATGCCACGGCTCATTGCCTCGACGATTCGAGCCTACGACGTGCGCCGACTGACCCGCCACGCTCAGTTCAACCCGTCATTGGACTATGTTGCTGAAGGCGTCTTAGCCGAACCAGAGGACCTGCGGGATTCGGAAGGCAAGGTCATCGGCAAGCATCCCTTCGCTCAACGAGGGTTCACTCATGTGCCGGTTACGAA
>DLVS01000116.1 GCA_003445095.1 Verrucomicrobiales bacterium | reverse complement strand
ATATTCATGTGCCGATGGCCCACCAGAAAAACTGACCCGCAGGTTTGGTTCATGCGACCGGTGCTACCCGTAACAACCGAAGAACGGGTTCCTTCGTCGCTCGCGAGGCTGCCAGATCGACAAGAAAATCGGCTATCCAATCGTTATCGCCGTCGGGGTCAGTAAGGACCTGTTGTACTCTCCAGGTTTTGCGGTCTTCTGAAGGGATCACATAGGTATGCCGGGCATTTCTCGCTTCCGGATCGAGGCATAGGCGGATGTGGTTTGCGAGATAGCGATCCCGGGCAAGTCTTAGGTTTTCGAGTTCCATTGGCTCTTCCCCATCTCCCGGTTCTGCTCCGCCGACCGAAGTTAGGACGGATGGAAGGACAGAGATCGCCGCGTCAAAGTCAGCATCGGACCACGCTCGGAGGAAGAGAAAAATCTTGGCCCGAATTGCCGCGGTAAATGCTTTCAAATCACGGGTGACGTCTTGAGCGGCTTCTTCGGCGCCGGGTGGACGAAGCTCGGTGGTTGAGGCAGTCGTCGGTTGATAGTTTGGGTCGCGGAGGCGTTCCCATTCATCCAGGAGGCTGGAATCGACCTGGCGCAATAGGGCCCGGAGGTACTGTTCCATTTCGCGGACTCCGTCAGTCTTGGCTGCGTCCGGCACCGTCTGCGCCAACACTTTGTACACACTATTCAAGTGCCGCAAGAGCACGCCCTCGGCTCGTTGGAGCTCATAGATTTTGATGTAGTCCGCAAACGAACGGAACTCCTCGAACATTTCGCGAGCGATGGATTTCGGACGGATGTTCTCTTGCCCCACCCACGGGTGTTTCGCTGCCCAAGCATTGAAGGTTTCGTAGATGAACTCACGGCGGGGCTTCGGGTATTCCAGCTTCTCCAGTTCCTCCATTCGCTGATCGTACTCCATGCCTTGGGCTTTGAGCTCGGCGATTTTCTGCGACTTCAATCGATTGAGCTGAGCCCGGAGGATCACATCCGGGTCCTCGAGAATCGCTTCGGCCAAGGTGATGACATCCAGCGCGTAGTCGGCCGCCTCGGGGTCCAGCAGCGGGAGGGAGTCCAGGAGGAAAAGAGACAGTGCCTGGTCGAGCGAAAAGTCTTCCGGCAAAGTGACGTTGACTCGCAAGCGGGCGGAGTGGGGCTCCTCGGCCGTCGGCTTTTGGATTTCGATGATTTGGCGATCCACGAGCGAGCGGAACAACTGCCAGCCTCGACGGTTGTGAAGTTTCTTCTGTTGAGGCGACTCGTGACTGGCGCGAATCAGTTCCCGCATCGCGGCGCAGCCGTCGCCGGGCCGTCCCAGGACATTCAGAAGCATCGCGTGAGTGACTTGGAAGCGGGACGTGAGCCGTTCGGGCGGTGCGGTCTGCAAACGTTCGAAGGTCTTCTTGTCCCAGTTGACGAAGTTTCTATCGGGCGGTTGGCGCTTCACGACCTTCCTCCCGTCGCGCTGCGCCTTGGCTTCAAGTTTAAGATTTTCGATCACATGTTCGGGAGCCTGAACCACAACCCAGCCCACCGAGTCGAAGCCTTTGCGTCCGGCCCGCCCGGCAATCTGGTGGAAATCCCGCACGTTGAGAATGCCCACTTTCTGTCCATCGAACTTGCACAATTGCGTGAAGAGCACAGTTCGAATCGGCACATTGATGCCGACGCCCAAGGTATCGGTGCCGCAGATGACCTTGAGCAAGCCTCGCTGAGCCAACTGCTCGACGAGTATGCGATACTTCGGGAGCAAGCCGGCATGATGAAGTCCAATGCCATGCCGCAACCACTTCCTGAGCTCGGGACCATACGGACTGCTAAACTTGAACCCTTCCAACGCGGACGTGATCGCGGATTTTTCTTCCCGCGAGGCTACATTGATGCTGGTGAAATCTTGAGCGCTTTGGGCAGCGTCCGCCTGGGTGAAGTGCACGACGTACACCGGGGCTTTGCCATCGGAGATCAACTGTTCCAGCGTCTGAGCCAACGCGGTCTCGGCGTAGGAGAATTCGAGGGGAACTGGCCGGATCGCGGATTTCACGGTCACGGTCTCGCGACCATTGAGGCGGGTCAGGCCATCCGCAAAAAAGGCGGTGTCCCCGAGCGTTGCCGACATCAGCAAGAACCGGCTTTGGGGAAGAGTGAGCAACGGAATCTGCCAGGCGACCCCACGGTCACGGTCGGAATAGTAGTGGAATTCGTCCATGACCACGTCGTGAACTCGGGCGGCTGGTCCGTCGCGCAAGGCGATGTTGGCGAGAATCTCCGCGGTACAGCACAAGATCGGGGCGTCGTGATTGACCGTGGCATCGCCCGTCGCCAAACCAACATTGTCCGCCCCGAACTCTCGGCAGAGGGCGAGCCACTTCTCGTTCACGAGCGCTTTAATCGGACACGTGTAAACAGAGCGACGCCCCTGAGCGACGGACTGGAAATGGAGCGCTGCGGCCACCAGGGATTTACCTGATCCAGTCGGCGTGTTGAGAATGACGTTCTTATTCTCGAACAACTCCAGAATCGCCTCTTCCTGGGCGGGATAGAGCGACAGTCCTTGAGCTGAGGTATAGTCGAGGAAGCCTCCCAACAATGCGTCGTTGGTCAGCGAGGTCGCCCGCGTGAGTTGGTCGTAGAGAGTCATCGGCCGGTCGGAGTGCAGAGTCTTGGGATTGGCAGGCAATGGGAAGCTCCCTCAAACGAAGGACGTGGAAAGGAAAGCGAGTTGAGTTTCTCCGCATGGGGGGCGCTGTTGCGAGCGGCTCGCCCGCAACACGCAGCGCCTGTGGACTCGAACCCGCGCTCCCGCGTTTGAATCGTTTCTCTCTACGTGTCTTCGGTGCCTAAATCCTGCCCCTCGGACCGTTACGCGGACGAAGCCGTGCGCGCTCCCGCCAAAACTCTGAAACGATTTGTGGACCGATTTTCGCGAGTTCGGTTTACTCCCCGCGTTTCCAAGTCCAACCACGTCACGTAAATTATGAGCAACGTTAGCAACGAAGGCATCGTCCCTAATGCCAAACGGCTCCTGTTTGCCGGCTTTATGGCCATCTTGGCCGCCGGTATCGGCTTCGCCATCCGCGGCGGCATCCTCGACAACTGGGGCACCGAATTCGGCTTCACCGCTTCCGAGCTCGGCTTGATCGGCGGCGCGGGTTTCACCGGATTTTGCTTCGGTATCATCATCGGCGGCTTGGTGGCTGACAAAATCGGCTACGGCAAGCTGGTGGTGGCCGCCTTCCTTTTCCACATCCTGTCGGCCTTCGTCACCTTCGGCGCGACCGGCGGAATGGCGAAAGCCACGGCCTATAATTTCCTGTTCATCGGGACCTTCATCTTCGCCCTGGCCAATGGGACGCTGGAAGCCGTGGCCAATCCCCTCGTGGCAACCCTGTTTCCCCACAACCGAACCCATTATCTCAACATCCTGCACGCCTCCTGGCCCTTGGGATTGGTGATTGGCGGCGCGCTCGGGTGGTGGCTCGACGACCGACTGAATGTGGGTTGGAAAATGCAGCTGGGCCTCTTCCTCATCCCGACCGCCCTCTACGGAATTCTCTTCCTCGGCCAGAGTTACCCGAAGTCCGAAGCCTCGCAAAAGGGCCTCAGCTTGGGCGAAATGTTCAAGGACGTCGGCATCCTCGGAGCGGCGGTGATCGCCTTCATGCTCTGGCTGTTCTTCAAGGATAACCTCGGCGGCATCCTGGGTTCCCTGACCGGCAGCGACTTCTTCACCGGCACCACCTGGTTCTGGCTGGCCATCGCGGTCGGAGTGGGCGGCTTCCTCTGGTTCGCCGGCCTCAGCGGATTCTCTTTCGGGGCGGTCCTCCTGTTCGTGCTGTTCATCACTCACATCCTGGTCGGCGCGGTCGAACTAGGCACCGATGGCTGGATTCAGAACATCACCGGCAACATTCTCACCTCGGAACAAGGCAAGATCCTGTTCGTCTTCACTTCGTTGACCATGTTCCTGCTGCGGTTCTGCGCCGACTTCATTGAGAAGCGGCTCGGATTTACCCCGGTGGGTATCCTACTGGCCTGCGCCATCCTCGCCTGCATCGGCCTGAACCTTACCGCCGGCATCACCAGTTTCGGCGGTGCCTTGCTGGCGCTGACCATCTACGGAATCGGCAAGACCTTTTTCTGGCCGACCATGCTGGCGGTGGTTTCCGATCGGTTCCCGCGCACCGGTGCGGTGGCCATCTCGATCATGGGTGGACTGGGAATGATGAGCGCCGGACTGATCGGTTCCCCGGGCCTGGGCTACGCGAAGGACCGCTTTGCCGGTGAGGCCTTGGATGCCAGCAACCCGGCGTTGTTCGCGGAATACAAGGCCGAGAAGCCGTCCAAGTTCCTATTCTTTGAACCTTCCTACGGGCTCGACGGCAAGAAACTCGGTGCCGTGAAGGAAGTGGCGGCCGCCCAACGGAACCCGGCCCAGCAGACGGTGACCACCGCCGATCAAAACGGTGATCGTAAGACGCTGAAGGCCGATTCCTTCATCCCGGCCACCATGGCGGTGATCTACCTCGGCATGCTGCTCTACTTCAGGGCGATTGGCGGTTACAAGCCGGTCCACATTAGCACTGGAGCGCAGCCAAAGATGGCCTGAAACTCGCCCTGCTGCGACCGGGAAACGGACACGGGGGCCTGTTCGCGGGCCCTCCTTCCTCCAGCGCCGCACCCGGCTTGATTCGACGCGAACTGCGGTGCGAGCCGAGCTGAGCTTTGCATCCATGCCCGCCAATGGGCATGTTGGGTCCGCGCATGCCCGCCTCGCGCCATCGCCAGCTCCAATTGTGGTTCGCCTCCTTCGTGGCGTTCGGCGCGGCGCTTTGGGCAGCAGGCGCCGACACTGTTCCTCCCGCTGGGTTCGCGCCCAGCACGAATCGGCCTCGCGCGGAAGTCATCGCGGTCCACGATCCAGCGGCAACCCGGCACTTCCTTCCCAATGCTGCAATCGTTCGGAGAATGGTCGAACGCGGACTCACAGCGCTGGCGGACAAGCCCACGTTGTCGGACGCCTGGCGGGCATTGTTGCGGACCAACGACGTGGTCGGATTCAAAGTCAACTCCGCTCCCGGCGACATCAGTGGCACTCGGCCCGTAGTTGTACGCGCCCTAATCGAGACCCTGTTGGAGTCGGGGCATTCACCGCGGCGGATTGTCATTTGGGACAAACGTTCCACCGACCTCCGGGGCGCGGGCTGGTATGCTCTCGCTGACGAGCTAGGCGTCCGCTGTGTCGCCAGCGAAGACGCGGGCTGGGATCCAGACCAATCCAAGAGTTACGAAAAGTCGGTGCTCGGGCGGCTTACCGCGAGCGACCTGGAGTTCGGTCGAAAGGATGAACTGAATGCGGGCCGACGTTCCTACGTGACGACACTCCTAACGAAGGAGCTGACCGTGGTGATTCCGGTCACGCCCGTTTTGACCCACAATCTCGCCGGCGTTAGCGGCCAGTTGACGGGACTCGCTTTCGCGTCGGTGGATAACACGCTGCGCTTTGCCAACAACGGACCACTGATTGCCGAGGCCGTGCCGGAAATTTGCGCGCTGGACGACGTATTGCCGCGCGTGGTGTTCGGCGTGAGTGACGCGCTCATCGCCCAGTATCGCGGCGAGGAATCGGTTCGTCTTCATAACACGGTGATCTTGAATGAACTTCGATTCAGCCGCGATTCGGTGGCCCTGGATGCATTGGCGCTTGACGATTTAGAGCGGGCGCGACAAGGCCCACAGAAGGCCATGGACAAGCCCGGTTCCGCCGAAGTTTACGTTAACGCGGAGTTGTTGGAGCTGGGGGTATCGGACTTAAAAAGGATCGACGTTCGGAGACTGGAATGAGCCTGCGCGGGCAGGTTGCAGATCGACGAATCGCAGACCACGTTGTCCCATGCCGTTGCTCGCTGCCTCTGAAATTCGTGCGTCCCTGGCCAGTGTCCCTGAATGGACGCGACGCGGCTCGGTGATTCGACGGACGTTTGAGTTTGCCGACTTCCTCGCGGCCATGAAATTCGTCAATGCCGTGGCTCGCGCCGCCGAGAAGGCTCAACATCATCCGGACATCGACATCCGGTGGAATCGCGTGACCCTAGCGCTGACGACTCACGATGCGGGTGGGTTGACGAACCTCGACTTCGCGTTGGCCGCTCGGGCGAATGCTTTAGCGCACGCGAAATAAGCGAGACGCTTCCGCTCGGGATGGCTTCTGGCTATGCTGATTCGCATGCCTGAGTTGGAAGCTCCCCGAATCACGAAGTGGCCGTTCCTCGCGGCCGACGCCTTGCTCGTCGCGCTCGGAGGATTCTTGATCTTAACCGCGACGTGGCCGCTCAGTCAGTGGGTGATCTTGGGTGTCGTTGCCTGCTTCGTCGTAGGCTGTCTGATTGGGATCATTCCGTTCGTACGCGAGCACACGGCGGCGGTGAAGCTTTGGGAGCAGGCCAATCTGGCGGCTGCAGCCCAGCAGTTGAGTCAGGTTTATGGAGTGGCCACCCAAATTCAGCAGGCCACCGCCCAATGGCAGACGATTCAAGAAAACGCGACCAAGGCAGCGACTAGCTCGACCGCGGCGGTCGAAAAGGTGACCGCCGAAGCGCGAGCATTTACTGAATTCTTGGGCCGCGCCAACGACCAAGAAAAAGCGGCTCTCAAGCTCGAGCTCGACAAACTCCGCCGAGGCGGCACCGAGCATGTGCACGTCATGGTGCACATGCTCGACCACATTCACGCGCTCTACCAAGCGGCCCGCCGCAGCGGAGTGCCGGAAGTCGTGACGCAACTGACCCAGTTTCGGAACGCCTGTTTGGATGCGGCGCGTCGAGTCGGCTTGATGTCCTACGAAGCCCAACCCGGGGACGAATTTGATCCGCAAGCCCATCAAGCTCCCAACGGGAAAACTCCTCCGCTAGGCACCCGAATCGAAGGCACGGTTGCCTGTGGATACACTTATCAGGGCCAACCAGTGCGGCGGATTTTAGTGGCCGTGCCGCAGAAAGAGTCACCGTTGGAGGCTGCGCCAAGCACACTCGAATCGGCGCTCGAGTTACCCTTGGACGACTCCGCTCCTGCGACCGGACCGCGCGCGCCTACCTCCGCCTGATGGCGTCTGTGGTTTGTGAGTAGGTTGGACCGCCAAAATTCGGAAGTGAACCAAGCCCATGAACCTCGTAGTCGCTGACGGGAGGAAGCGCTGACTGCCGAAGCGCGTGAGTCGTTGCAGGACGGTTGATTCCCCGCGACGGTGCGAAAGGAGAGTGCGCATCGTTCCCTCCGCGGCTACGCCGGTTTATGGGAAGCACCGATTTCCAAAAATTGGACACGACTTGGGACCATGAACCGCCGAGAGGCTATGCACTGCGGTGGCAGAGCGTGAGCGGCGACACCGCTTTGCCGCGGCGCGTCGAGAGCAGCCCCGGCCGCCGATTCCTGGCGGAGCGCGTCCGGCCGACTAAGAGCGCCGTCGCGCT
>DLVS01000400.1 GCA_003445095.1 Verrucomicrobiales bacterium | reverse complement strand
GATGCGGCAGAAGGTGTCGTAATCAATCATGGGACACCTCCCTAGTGCTCTGGAGCACCCGGCGCAGAATGTCGCCCACCGAGGCGGCCTGACCCAGACGTTGGGAGGGCTCCAGGCAGCCGGTGTTGAACGGCGACGAAGTCTCCAGCTCGGAGATCACGAGATTCAGGCACGGCCTACACTTCGCGACACTGACTGGCCTCAGTCTGGGCAACCCAGGCGCGCTGGCGTTCTACCGCGATCTGGATGAGGTGGCTGTTTTCGACGCGCATCCGGCCAACTTCGTCAGGGACTCCAACGGCGTCGTCTTGCCTATCGATCTCGTATTGGTCACTGCCGACGAATCATCGCAGCGAGCGCTCAAAGAATTCTTGCCTGCGGGCAGTTGAGCTGATCCACGCACAACTTCCACCTGACAAGTGCTGGCGACGGCTTACAAATCAGGAGCCGTGAGCAAGATTTTAGGCGTCGTGTTCTTGGCCATTCTGGCCGGGTTGGTCGTTTTGGGAATCGGTGGCTGCCAGGCTTACAACGGGCTCGTCACCTCGCGTCAGCAGGTCGATCGCCAATGGGCCCAAGTCGAGACGACCTATCAGCGTCGGGCTGACTTGATTCCTAATTTGGTTAGTACGGTCTCCGGTAATGCCCAATTTGAACGGACGACGCTGAAGGAAATCACCGACGCCCGGGCGAGTGTTGGGCAACTGAAGCTAGGCCCCGGTCAGGCTCCGGAATCCCCGGCAGCGATGCAGCAATTTCAGGCCGCCCAGGATTCGCTCGGATCCGCGCTGTCTCGCCTGCTGGTAGTCGTCGAGAAGTATCCGGACCTCAAGGCAAGCCAGGGGTTCCGGGATTTACAGGTTCAACTGGAAGGCACCGAAAACCGGATCACGGTGGAACGGCAACGCTTCAATGAAACGGTGCAAAGCTACAACACGCGCGTCCAACGGTTCCCGACGGCGTTATTTGCTCGGCTGTTCGGATTTGCCGTCCGGCCTTATTTCTCTGCCACAGCGGGGGCCGAGAAGGCTCCGAAAGTTGAGTTTAACTTCAACACGCCGGCGAAGTGAGAGGTTTCCTCGCGGCGTGGCTCTGGTGGGCCGCGCTTCTCTTCAGCGCCCGTGGGCAACCTGCTCTGCCGCCCGCGCCCGCGAATTTTGTCACTGACCGCGCGGGAGTGTTGTCGGCCGAAACGGTGCAACAGTTGAACCACCAGTTGGCCGAACTTGAGGGCTCCGATTCGACGCAAATTGTAGTGTGGATTGAACCGGCGCTCCCGGCCGGTGCAGCCCTGGAAGACTACACTCATCGGTTATTCGAAGCCTGGAAAATTGGGCAGCGCAATCGCAACAACGGAGTTCTGCTAGCCATTTTTCCGACGGATCGCCGAATGAGAATTGAAACCGGGTACGGCCTGGAGGGCGCGTTGCCTGATGTGTTAGCGGGCCGCATCATCAATGACGAAATTGCGCCGCGGTTCCGCGCCCAAGACTATTCCGGCGGCGTGACGGCGGGAGTGAACGCCATCGTCGCGGTGGTGCGGGGAGAATATCGAGGCACCGGCCAGACCCAATTGGCCGCGCAACGACAGCGCGAGGCCTGGTGGTGGGCGGTGCCAGCGGCGTTGCTAGGAGCCGTGGTCGGAGCCTGGGCGCGAGGCGGCGTCTTCAAAACGTCGAGCCGGATGATTAGAATCAGTCAGCAGGTCCTGGGCGGATTGATCGGCGGGGTCGGCCACGGATTGTCGGCGATGGTGTGGCGTACGGCCGGTGTCGTACCGGCGATGTTCGCCTTGTTCTTCGTGTGGTGCTTCCTACTCGCCGGAAACCGAGGCACCGCCTACAGCCGTCGCGGTCGGCGAACGTACGGGGGTTGGGACTCATGGGGCGGAAGCTGGGGCTCGGGTGGCGGCAGTTCCAGTTGGAGCGGCGGGTTCGGAGGTGGATTTAGCGGCGGAGGTGGCCGCTCTGGCGGTGGCGGAGCCAGCGGCGGGTGGTAATTTTCGACGCGAGGCCAGCGATATGGATGCAAACGACTTTATAGCCAAGTTGGATGATCAACCGATCACCGAAGCCATTCAACAAGCGGAGGCAACAACCTCGGGCGAGATTCGAGTGTTCATTTCTTCGCAACTGTCCGAAACACCCTTGGACGATGCCCGAAAAGAATTCCATAAACTGGGAATGACACGGACGCCGGGGCGGAATGCGATCCTACTCTTCTTTGCGCCGAAGTCGGGCCGCTTCGCACTCTTTGGCGATGAGGCCATCTATCTGCGGGCAGACTCCGGATTTTGGAGCGAAGTGACCGGGGAAATGGAGGTGCTGCTCCGCGCGGGTAAATTGGGAGAAGCAGTCTTGCTGGGAATTCGCCGAGCGGGCGCGGAACTGAGCCGGCACTTCCCGAAGAATCCCGGCGATCGCAATGACCTTCCCGATACGGTGGTAAGGGACTAAGCCGGATGCGGTCGGAAATGGAAGAAGACTCACGCGAACGCACTTACTGCGTGGCTACGCCTATACGGAATAATTCAGTTGAACCACGAATAGACACGAATCAACACCAATAGGCAGAGGTTAAAACAAACTTTCGGAGGAGTGGCTCGTGGTCACTGAAAGGTGAGTCCGACCAGTCGGCGTCGTCCCGCGAAATTATCGGTCGATTGGTGTGAATTGGTGTCTATTCGTGGTTTTGAACGCTTTCCTACTGCATGGCTACGCCTAAGGCAGCGTCCTCTGCTCCAGCCCTTGGATCGAACCGGATTCTCAACTCCCGGCTTGGCGCGTCGCTGCCCGTCTCACAAACTGAGGCCGAAACCATCACCATTCGTTTCGCTCCATAATGAAACCATTCCACGTCGGGGTTATCGGACACGGTTGGGTCGCCACCGCTCACATTCCCGCGTTGAACGCCACCGGGAAAGCGCGAGTGACGTCCGTCTATTCCGCCCGACCGCTGGATGAGGCCGCGCTCTCGGCCAAATATGGGCACCCGGTCCGGGGGTATCACAACCTGGATCAAATGCTGTCCGATCCGGATCTGGATGTGGTCAGCGTTTGCAGCTACCCCCAGGACCACGCCAAACACGTGATCGCCGCGGCCCGCGCGGGTAAGCACGTGATCATCGAAAAACCGCTGGCCCTCTCGTGGAAGGATTGTCTAGCGATGGAAAAAGTGGTTCGAGAGACCGGCGTGAAGTGTTGCGTTTGCTTCGAATGCCGCTGGTCGAGTCAGTTCCTGGTGACCAAAGCCGTGCTCGACCAGGGATTGCTCGGCGACCTCCACTATGGGGAGGTCGATTATTACCACGGGATCGGCCCTTGGTACGGTCAATTTCGTTGGAACATCCGCAAGAATGCCGGCGGCAGTTCGCTGCTCACCGCCGGTTGCCACGCGCTCGATGCGCTGCTGTTGTGCCTGGGCACCGACGTTGCCGAGGTCACCAGCTACAGCACCAAGTCGAGCAGCACCTTCTTTGAACCCTACGAGTACCCGACCAGTAGCGTGACAATTCTTAAGTTCAAAAGTGGGAAGATCGGGAAATGCGCGGCCGTGGTGGACTGTTTGCAACCGTACTATTTCCACACACACCTCGTCGGCAGCGAAGGCAGCCTGCTCGATCACAAATTTCATTCGACGAAGTTGCACACCAATAAGCACCACTGGAGCGAACTCTCGATGAAGATGCTCGATTCGGGCGACGTGAGTGATCATCCGTACCAAACACAATTCACCGCGTTCTTTGAGGCCTTGGAAAAAGGACAGGAAATGCCGCTGACCGGTTTCAAGGAGGCGCTAAAAACTCACGAAGTGATTTTCGCGGCCGACAAATCCGCTGCCACCGGCCGGCCCGTGAAGCTCTAAGTCGCCATTTTTCTGCACGAGTATGCCTTCCAAGACATCGTACTGGGACCGGATCGAGTCGGCTTATGAGGAAGTGGACATCTACGAGTCGTACGAAGTTTTCCGAACCGGCGCGTCGAAGTTCCCGGAGTGGCAGATTGATCTGCTGGCGACGCATTGGACGTTGAGTGAAATCCTCAACGGCGGATTGCTCCAATACTTCGGCAACTCCACGGCCGTCTTGGCTCCCGAGGCGATTCTCGGATTTCGGAGGATTGGCGTGCCGGAGGCTTCCACCGCGCTTCAGAGCGCCATGGATCTATTCGGAGCGCCGTATCCACGAGAGCATGATGACCGGACGAAACGGCTGGCGACGCTGACCGGCAAGCCCACGGACGTCGGTTCGGGCGAGAGCTTTTCGTTCATTCCGAAGTGGGTGCGGGACTCCGCCGGAATCAAATCCAGCGCGGATACGAGCGATCCGTTTGCGACGTTCGACCCGGAATTTATCTCCCGCGAAGAAGCACTCTACGCAGCGATGGATCACTACGCGGAGTCGCACTCGGCCGCTTAATTTCCCGATCCCGAGTCACGTTGCTATGCCCGCTATCCTCGCCCTCGCGGCCCACCCGGATGACATTGAGTTCTACTTCGCGGGAACGCTTCTGCAATTGGGCGTCGCGGGATGGGACCTTCATTATTGCAATCTCTCTTCCGGCAATTTAGGCAGCGCGACGCTGTCCGCCCAGGAAACGCGACGCATACGCTCAGCGGAGTCCAAGGAGGCGGCCGCGCTTCTCGGGGCCACGTGGCATGAGCCGTTCTGCGACGACTTGGAGATTCTGTACGACGTTGCCACGCTTCGTCGGGCGGCCGGGGTGATCCGTTTGGTTCAACCACGAATTCTCCTGACGCATTCTCCCCAGGATTACATGGAGGACCACACCAATACCTGTCGGATCGCCGTGACCGCTGCGTTCGCACGAGGCATGCCCAATTTCTGGACCGAGCCCGGCCATCCGCATGTCGAGCATGACGTCGCGGTTTATCATGCGATGCCGCATGGTCTAGTGACGCCAATGCGCGAGCCCATTCAACCGGATCTCTTTGTCGATACGACTTCCGTGCAGGCGCAAAAGAGGGCTGCCCTCGCGTGTCATCGCAGCCAAAAGGAATGGCTCGATGCGTCCCAAGGGATGGACAGTTATCTCGCGACGATGGATGAGCTATCGCGCGAGGTCGGTCGGAGGTCCGGCTGCTTCGAACACGCCGAGGGCTGGCGACGGCGCCTCCATCTGGGTTTCAGTTCAACGGAAAAGGATCCCTTGGCCGAAGCTTTGGGCTCTCTAGCCATTGCTGCGAAATGAGTTGATGCTCTCAACCAGAACCTGTCATGCCACGCCAACACAGCCTGATCGCCCCCGATTGGTGGGATTACACCACGCTCGATTCCGAACTCATTTCCGCGGCGGCCAAATTGTCGCCGGAGAAGCTCGCCAAGCTTTCGCGCCCCGGCTTCCAAGTCGTGATGTACGACACGTTGGAAGAGTTTTACCTGGCTGAGGCGCTGGAATACATCGACGCGTGGCGGCAGAGCACCCCGGACAATCCAGTGGGGATCTGTGGCCCGATCGGTCCGACTGAACAACTGCCGCTTGTGGCACGCTTGGTCAATTCCTTAGGACTTCAACTCGGATCGGCCCATTTTTGGGGCATGGATGAATGGTTCGACCAAGAGACGAGGAAAGAAGTCCCGGTGACACATCCGTTGAGCTTCGAGCGGGCCGATCGTGAATTGTGCTTTAGCCGGATCGACCGGCGCCTGCGTCCCCCCGAGGCGAATCTTCATTTTCCCAAAGGAGATACTACCGCGTATCGGGCCTCCTGGAACGCGGGCGTGCGCTGTGCCGTGATGCAGGGCGGTCAGGGCGATATCAAACACTGGGCGTTCAACGATCCCCTGCCCCGCCGCGGCAAATGGAAACACGAGCCTCCGCCCCCAGCGGAGTATCGAAAACTCGCCACTCGAGTGGTGGAGTTGCATCCCTTAACACTGGCCCAGAATGCCCGCACCAGTGGCGGTGGAAACATTACCATGGTGCCAACCCAGGCAATCACGGTTGGCCCAGTCGAAACATGGAAGGCAGACAAAGTCTCAATCTGGCAAGCGGGCACCCACGACAATCCGCTCGGTCAACGTCTGACCGCCTGGATGATTTCCCAAAAGATCGCCGATAGCGCCGTGCCCATGTCATTGCTCGCGGATCATCCCAACGTGCAGTTCAATTATTACCGCGGCGGGTTGGGGACGTGCGCGGTGGAGATGCATTGATCGGTCCGTGGTCGGTGGTTCTGGGCCACACCGCTTTGCCGCGGCGCGTCGGGAGCAGACCCAGCCGCTGGTTTTTGGTTGAGCCCGTCCGGCCAACTAAAAGCGCCGTCGCGCTGCGCTTCCCGGCGCACTCCATAAGGGCGCACCAGGAACCGCCGAGACGCTGTGGACTGTGGACTGCGGTGGCGGAGCGTGAGCGGCGACACCGCTTTGCCGCGGCGCGTCGGGAGTAGACCCAGCCGCTGGTTTTTAGTTGAGCCCGTCCGGCCAACTAAAAGCGCCGTCGCCCTGCGCTTTCCGGCGCACTCCATAAGGGCGCACCAGGAACCGCCGAGACGCTGTGGACTGTGGACTGCGGTGGCGGAGCGTGAGCGGCGACACCGCTTTGCCGCGGCGCGTCGGGAGCAGACCCTGCCGCTGGTTTTTGGTTGAGCCCGTCCGGCCAACTAAAAGCGCCGTCGCGCTGCGCTTCCCGGCGCACTCCATAAGGGCGCACCAGGAACCGCCGAAAGGCTGTGGACTGTGGACTGCGGTG
>DLVS01000214.1 GCA_003445095.1 Verrucomicrobiales bacterium | reverse complement strand
GTCCGCAGCACGCTCACCACCTGACCCGCCGGTGAATACTCCTTCACCGCGAAGGCGAGCAGATGCGGGACGAGATAATTCCCGTTTTTCAATTGCCGAGCCATGCGGGTTTGCATGTGCGTGTTGTCGGTCTCGGGCTGGAGTGGCACGTCGAGCACGATGCCGCCCTCTCGGTTGACTTCCAGCAGGCGAGGGCGGGCGCCGAGTTCGGTCACCAGCGTGTGACCATTGTAAAGGCGCTGAGCCGTCCCCAACTCGCCATTCTCTCGGCTGCGTTGGTAGGAAAAGACGACGCGTTTGTCCCGGGTGACCTCTTCGACCCGATCACTGAAAGCGATCAGAACGTGCCCATCGGGTAGAACAAAACCATCCCGCGAACCGCCCGCATATTCCCACTCCGCCCGCCCGTCTTCACCAATGATCGCAGTCTTGCCCCCGAGAACGAGGTAAGAATGCCGAATTGCCGGCGGCGTGAGCGTCTCCGCGGCCCAAGCCCGAGCGAAACCGAGTAAGCAGGCCAGACCGAGGAGGTGGATGGGGCGGACGAACATGGGTGAACCATCCACTGCGGCAGCTTCCCGACGAAGCTGTTTTTCCTCATACCGGTCAGTTGGTGAGGTTCACCGAAGTCCTGGTTCCCTCCCGAAAACGCGATTTCCTTGGCCCTTTCCTCTCCGAAGGCTCCCTCCGCTGGGCCAGGTTTTTCTTTCCGTGCGCCTTGCATTCCGGCAGAACCCCCGCTTCGAAACGTCATGGCGCTGATCGTCCAGAAGTATGGAGGAACCTCCGTTGGCAATCCCGACCGCATTCGCAACGTGGCTCGCCGCGTCACAAAATCGCGCGAAGCCGGCGATCAAGTGGTCGTCGTAGTGTCCGCGATGAGTGGCGTGACCGACAACCTCATCCGCATGGCCAAGGAGATTGCTACTCTCCCGAGCGAACGAGAAATGGACATGCTACTGGCTACGGGTGAACAACAAACGATCGCGCTGACGGCGATTGCTTTGCACGCGAGTAGTGTTCCGGCGGTGTCGCTCACCGGCGCCCAGGCCGGCATCGTAACCGACGGCGTCCACACCAAAGCCAAGATTCAGAATATCTCGCCCAACGAGGTCCACCGGCTGTTGGATGAGGGTAACGTGGTGATCGTAGCTGGATTTCAGGGCCAAACCGCCGACGGCGAGATCACCACCCTGGGACGGGGTGGCAGTGACCTGACGGCGATCGCGTTGGCCGCCGCTCTCAAGGCCGATCTATGTCAGATTTACACCGATGTGGATGGAATCTTCACGGCCGATCCCCGCATCGTCCCTCGCGCCAAAAAACTGCCGGAAATCGCCTACGACGAGTTGCTCGAACTGGCCGGCGCCGGCGCCAAGGTCATGCAGCTTCGCTCCGTCGAGTTCGCAAAAAAATTCAATGTCATCTTCGAAGTCCGCTCTAGTTTGAACGATAATCCCGGCACCATTGTGAAAGAGGAAACCAGCAGCATGGAGGACGTCGTCGTCCGCGGCGTCTCGCTCGATCGGAATCAGGCCAAGGTCACGCTCTTCGGCGTGCCCGATCAACCCGGTCGAGCCGCCCGAATTTTTCGCGCGCTGGCTGACGCCGCGATCAACGTGGACATGATCGTCCAGAATGCGTCTCACGATGGCGGAATGCGCGTTACCGACTTGAGCTTTACCGTGGATAAGCCGGACCTGCTGAAAGCGAGTCACGTCATCCATGAACTCCGCGGCGAATTGGGATTTAAGGAAGCGGTCGCCAATGAAAACATTGGCAAGTTGTCAGTGGTCGGCGTGGGGATGCGCAGTCACTCGGGGGTAGCGGCAAAGATGTTCGACGTCCTCGCTCACGAAGGCGTGAATATCGACATGATCTCGACCAGTGAAATCAAGGTGTCGGTGGTCATCGACCTCGCCAAAGGCGAGGAAGCTTTGCGGGCCTTGCACCGGGCCTTCCTCGAGTAACCGCTCGGAAGCAAGCCCGATTTCTCCCACGAGGGAAGCTTGGAAGCTTGGCGCATGATTGAGGATGCGATGAGGGGTACGCTCAAGCATCGGGAGAGAAGACGGAGTGACCGCAACGTCGGTGGCAGACGCTGAATCTGACCGCCTGCCGTCCCATCTTGAGTCATCCTGGTGAATCCATTTGACGGCGATTGGTGGCTGGCCGTGCAATCGCGGAGGTTTAGCCTATGAATCACCGAAGACTTCGTGCCCGGCCTTCGGGAGGTCTGATCGCTTCCTTGGCCGAATTTCTATGACTTCTCCGCACGTGTTCGGCATTCGCCATCATGGTCCTGGTTCTGCCCGGAGCCTGCGACGGGCGCTCCAAGAGCTGAAGCCGGATTGCTTGTTAATTGAAGGACCACCCGATGCGGACGACGTCTTGTCATTCGCGACCCGCACGGACCTCAAGCCTCCGGTCGCGTTACTGCTGTACGATCCGGAGAAACCTCAGCGGTCGGCGATGTATCCGTTCGCCAGGTTCTCGCCGGAATGGCAGGCGATTCAATATGGGTTCGCACGAAAAATTCCCGTGCGCTTCATGGACCTTCCGCAGAGCGTTCAGATGGGAATCGCCGAAGCGGCAGAGGCAAAGGCAGCGGCCGCCTCCGCTCAGACAGCGAAGTCCGTTCCCGATACCGAAGAAGACAATGACGACGGAACGTGCGGGAACGCTGAGCCCGCCGAAATGGCGAATAGCGAGGCTCACCTTGATCCCTTGGCTCACCTCGCCCGGGCCGCCGGGTACTCTGATTCGGAACGCTGGTGGGAAAACATGGTCGAGCATCGGCGCGGGGGCGGAGACGTTTTTGCGGCGGTACTCGAAGCCATCACGGCCCTGCGCGAGGCGGCCATTCCGTCGGCGTTGCAGCCATTCGAGCCGGAACGCGAGGCGCGTCGAGAAGCGCATATGCGTCAGACGATTCGAGCAGCACAGAAAGAAGGCTTTGAACGCATCGCCGTAGTCTGCGGCGCTTGGCATGCACCCGCTTTGGCCCAGATGCCTTCGGCGACGGCGGATGCTGAATTACTGAAAGGACTGCCGCGGCGCAAGGTCGCCGCGACCTGGATTCCGTGGACTTACAGCCGCCTGGCCGCGGACAGTGGTTACGGAGCCGGAGTTAAATCGCCCGGTTGGTACGATTTTCTCTGGGAATTCCCGGCGACCTCGCGCCGAACTCCTCCGGCCAGCGAATCACCTGACGGATCCGGGTCGGCGCTTTCGGCAACCTGGCTGACCAGAGTCGCCCGGTTGCTTCGCGGCGAAGACTTAGATGCATCGAGCGCGAGTGTCATCGAAGCCGTGCGGTTAGCCGAAACCTTAGCCGCTCTTCGTCAGCGGCCTTTGCCAGGGCTCCCAGAACTCAATGAAGCCACCCAGACCGTGTTGTGCTTCGGCGATCCGCTGCCCCTCCGGCTGATCCACGACAAGCTCGTCGTGAGCGAACGCTTGGGGGAAGTGCCCAACGATACGCCGATGGTGCCGCTCGCGCAGGATCTCGCGCGCGAACAAAAACGCCTGCGCCTCCCGCCGGAAGCTGAATTGCGAGCGCTTGACCTTGATCTGCGAAAGCCGAACGACCTGGACCGAAGTCGGCTCTTGCACCGGCTGAATATGCTCGGCGTCACTTGGGGAAATCCCGAGCGCCAACGCGGCTCGCAAAAAGGCACTTTTCACGAACTCTGGCGGTTGCAGTGGAAACCCGAATTCGCGGTCGCGCTGATTGAGGCGGCCGTCTGGGGCAATACGATTCCGACAGCTGCCGACGGCCGGATTCGTTATCTCGCTGACGCGGCGGCGGACCTCGAAGCGCTCACGGGGTTGCTCAATTCCACGCTCCTCGCCGACCGGCCTGACGCGGCGCAATACTTAATGAATCGGCTCCAGGCGGTGGCCGCGGTCGCCAGCGACGTGGGGCATCTCATGGGAGCACTGCCGCCCCTCGCCGAAATCCTCCGCTATGGCAACGTCCGCAATACCGACGCAGCCATGGTAGCGGGAGTCGTTGAAGGTTTGGTGAAGCGCATCTGCATCGGACTTCCCGGAGCTTGTGGTTCGTTGAATGACGAGGCGGCCGAGCAGATGTTTGGCAGCCTGGTGCAGACCCACGCCGCGATCGGCCTTTTGCAGCAGGCCGAGCACATTCAAGCTTGGAACGAGGTTCTGCATCACCTGATGGAATTGCCGAATCTGCACGGGCTGATTGCCGGGCGAGCGGCGCGGTTATTGCACGAAGCGCGGGAGTTGGACACCGCGGAAGCCGCACGTCGCCTGAGCCTGGCCCTCTCAATCGCAAATGCGCCGGCTCAATCGGCGGCGTGGGTGGACGGGTTTCTACGCGACAGCGGCATCTTGTTGCTGCACGACGACGCGCTGTGGGCCGTGCTGGATGAGTGGGTCAGCGCCTTATCACCGGGCCAATTCACTGGTACGCTGCCATTGTTACGGCGGACCTTCTCGACCTTCGCCAATCCGGAGCGACGTCAACTGGGGGAGCGGGTGGCTCGCGGTGCAACCCGACGCCGAGTCGGCACGATCAGCTCGACTGAATTCGACGAAACACGCGCCGACGCCGCGTTGCCCCTAGTGGCAGCGATGCTGGGATTGTCGATGCCCGACCGACCAAACTCGCAGGGCGTTACCACCGATTGACGCCGACGTTGAAGGTGACTCGGGCAAACTTTGCTCCACCCACAACCCTACCACGATGCTTCCACCGCTCCGATTTGCCTTGGCCCTGCTGACGCTGGTGTGTGGGCGCAGTGGTGAGTTGATTGGGGCGCCGATTCGATTTGAAACAATAACCCTTCGAGACCGCGAACCATTCGCCACACTCAACTTGCAATGGTGCCCTGGCACTGCGCTGCGGCATCCGGTTATCCTCATGCTGGGCGCACTGGACTCCAACTCGCCGCCGGCGTGGAGCACCAACTTGATTCAGGAAGGCTGGATGCTCTGTGCCTTCACGGTGGCACACCCACCCGATCCCGATCCGGCTCGTCGGCCTCAGTGGTTGGTCTTCGACGAACGGTTCGCTCACAGCTATCCGCTCGCCGCGCAGCGTGCCGTCGCCGACAGCCTGCGAGTCGTGGATTACCTGCGGTCCCGAGCCGAGGTGAACGCCGACAAGATTGGATGGTTCGGTAGTTCGTCTACCGGCATTCCCGGCCTGGCCGTGGCAACGCAAGGTCCCCGGTTGGCGGCAGTCGTCGCGTTCGTTAGCACGGGAGCCTATCGTGCGTGGCTCGATACGTGGCAACCCAATGGCCTCTGGCGTGGTGGCACCAATGGTTTCTGGCCCGAAACGGAGAGCTTGCTCGCCACCGTGGATCCGATTCTTCACGCCACCAACCTTTGGCCCACGGCAACGCTACTGGTGAATGGCGGTGACGACAAAGTAGTGGACATTCGTTCGACCCGGGAGTTCGTGGACGCCGCTCGCCCGGCCTTCACCAATGACCCAGCCCGCCTGCGTCTCGTGAATTACGAAGGCTTTGGCCACAATCTGCCGATCGACGTCGTGCGCGATTATGCCGAACGTTGGTTCCGCCTTTACCTGCATCCAACCGATCCGCCGCCCGGCTCGCCGCCTGAGATTCGCTCCTTGGCCGAGGCCGCCCGGCAAACGCAGATCAATTCAACCTCACATGCCACTGTCGTGGGCGCTCCGCTTGAGTCAGCCGGGCAGAAGGCGATTGCCATCGGGTCGCGCCTGGAACTTTTTTGCGATAATCTCCTCATCGACGAGCTCAAGGGGTGTGCGCTCAAGCTCCACCAACCAACTGCGGCGAATGTGGCGCTGCGATTCGATGCGCCGTGGGAGGGCTCCTTCTGCGGTTACGTCACCGTGCTGAAGGATGACGACGTTTTCCGATGCTACTACCGCGGCAATCCAACGGCCGGCAAAGATGGTTCGAACACGGAAGTCACCTGCTACGCTGAGAGTCCGGACGGCGTCAAGTTTACCAAGCCAGCGCTGGGACTGTTCGAAGTACACGGGACCCGCAGCAATAATGTAGTCCTAGCCGGGCAGGCGCCCTTCTCGCACAACTTCGCTCCCTTCCTGGATACGCGTCCGGGCGTGCTGATCGAGGAACGGTTCAAAGCGCTCGCGGGAACTTCGGAGAGTGGCCTCCATGGGTTTGCCTCTGCCGATGGCCTGCGCTGGCGTTCGTTGCGCCCGCAACCGCTGATAACCCAAGGCGCGTTCGACTCACAGAACGTGGCCTTCTGGTCCGAGAGCGAACAACGCTACGTGCTCTACCTGCGCACCTGGACCGGCGGCGGCTTTCGAGATTTCCGCACGATCAGTCGTGCCACTTCGACCAACTTCCTCGACTGGTCCGCGCCGGTTGAGATGACGTTCGGTGATACTCCGCGCGAACATCTCTATACTAGTCAGACGCATCCTTACTTCCGCGCTCCCCATCTGTGCATCGCCACGCCGATGCGTTTTGTGCCCGGCCGCCACGTGCTCAGCGAAGAACAGGCCCGGGCGCTCGGCGTAGATCCTGGTTATGCGAGCGACACGGCTGAGGCTGTCTTCATGTCCACGAGGGGCGGCAATCACTATGCGCGAACATTCATGGAAGGCTTCATCCGCCCGGGGCTCGACCTCGGCAACTGGGCCTCGCGCGCCGGCCTAACTGCACTGGGTGTCGTACCCACCGGTCCGGCCGAGATGTCACTTTACAAACAAGCCCACTATGCCCAACCCACCGGCCACTTGGTTCGCTACACTTTGCGAACCGACGGATTCATCTCGGTCAACGCGCCATTCCAAGGTGGCGAGTTCGTCACCCGGCCGCTGATATTTTCCGGACGCGAACTCGTGATGAACCTGAGCACCGGCGCGGCGGGCAGCCTGCGCGTCGAACTCCAAGGCGACTCCGGCGAGCCGCTTGCCGGTTTCACCCTGGCCGATGCGGTAGAACAAATCGGCGACGAGATCGAACGAGTCATGACATGGAAGAGGGGGAGCGACGTCAGTCGATTCGCTGGTCACCCGGTGCGGCTTCGGTTCGTGATGAAGGATGCAGACCTTTACTCGATTCGATTTCGATGATGCCGGAACGATGACGTTGGAACCGCTAATCATTGCACATCCTACGGAGTCACTGCTTTACGATCAGCGTTTATTCGCGTTGATCAGCGGTTCAAATCCCATTTCTAGGCTGACCTGGACTTAGGGCACCAGCACTCGCAACGCACGGGGGCGAACCGTAATTCGTGCCGGGAGATTTCCGACGCAGTCGCCGTCCAAGTGAAACGGCATCGCGTGCCGAGAGGTCAACGTAAGTTCACTCGTTTGAAAATGTCGGACGTCCGGTGAATTCATCAACCGATGCGCAAGAACGCGGAAGAATGTCCGAGCCAGAATCAGCCCGTTCACCCGCGGCAGCACGAGGACATCGATCGCGCCGTCATCGAGCCGGGCGTTGGGAAAGAACGCGAAGCGTCCGCCGTAATAGATTCCGTTCCCCACTTCGATCCAGGGTGTGGAATGGCGCGTCCCCCGCAGGGCGACTTCCAACTCTGGTAGCGGTGGACGGAGGGCCTGCAGGCCAGCCCAGATGTAGGCTAACGGGCCGACCCGTTTCTTGAGGCTCCAGTTCACCCGCGCCACCGCCCGCGCCGACAACCCCGATCCGGCCATGAGGACGAAGTGGCGACGCTCAAGTGCGCCGTCCGGTCTGGTGAACTCCGCGTGCGGCACATCGATGAGTCGTTCGTGTCCGACTTGGACAACCCTCCAGGCGCCTTCAAAGCCCACCGGAATGCGCATCTCTTTGGCGAATACATTCACAGTCCCCAAAGGGATGACTCCGAGTCGCGTCCGAGCTAATCCTTCGGGTGCATCGCAGATTCCATTCAAGACCTCGTTAACCGTGCCATCACCCCCCACCGCCACGAGCGTTTTGCAGCCTTCCAAAGTCAATTCCTTGGCGAGCGTTCGAGCATCGCCAGGTCCGCGAGTGGGTAACACGCGGACGTCCCGACCGAGTCGATCCAGACTTTCCCGAAAATGACGCGCCTTGTTACCTCGCGCGGTCGGATTGAAAATCAGTCCGAGCTTCATTCCGTTGCCCGTGCGCGCGGTCCCAGCTTCCTCTTCATCAATTCCTCAAACGCCGTCACCATCACGGATGCGTCAAATGCCTTCACCGCCCGCTTACGTCCACCTTGAGAGAGTCGCATCCTTAACTCCGAATCCGCGACCAAGTGTTCCAACTGTTGGCGGAGTTCCTCGGAATTCCCTTCCTCGAACAACAGCCCGCTCTGGTTGTCCTGGATGATTTCGACAATGCCTCCGCCGCGACTTCCAATGGTGGGAATCCCCGACGCCATGCTCTCAATCACGGCTAAACCGAGCCCCTCGTTCCGCGACGGAAGCACATTGATATGCATCACTGCGTAGTGCGCCGAAGGCTCGTCCACAAACCCGGCGAAAATGATCCGTTCCGGATCGGCTCCATTGTGACGAGCGATTTGGCGGACGGCGTCGTGGTCCACCGGGCGCGAGGGGCCCAAGGCCAGCACGCGCCAAGGAAAACGTGCCTGCGCCAGCGCCCGAAACAACACGTCATAGCCCTTGAAGTCGGGCTTGTCGGCGCGCCAATCCTTTCCCAAATGTAACCGCGCCACCATGCCTACGATGACGGTTTCCGGCGGAAGTTTGGCCAACAATTGCTGGCGCACCGCGTTCACCCTTTGAGGATCCGGCTGCCGAAAGGGAGCAAGGTCAATGCCCCCGTGAATCCGCGTGACCCGGTCTTGCGGGAACCCGCTCTTGAGGAGGCCGCGGGCAATAATGTCGCTGACGGCAATTTGATGGTCCGTCACCAGTCGATGAAGCTGCACGCCGCCAAATCGGGTGGTGCCGCTGATGCAATGACGCACGAACCACACGGGAGGCCGCAGCCCCGACAGCTTGGCCCAGATGGAAAAATGCCGACCACCCGAGTCGTGCGTCATCACGACATCGAATGAGGTAGCGCGCCGCTTAAACTCCCGCAGTTCACGCCAGGGCAATCCGCGAAAACGGTGGATCGGCCAACACGGATGCGCCTGCGCTACTGCCGTTTGGAATTTGAGAAACTCCGGGTTCACGGCGAAGACGGCTTCATGTCCGCGCTGACGCAATCCGTCGCCCAACGCGATCGCCACTCGATCCGCTCCGCCTTGCCCAGTTCCCGCCAATAATTGGATGATGCGCATGCGCCGGGGTTTACTTCCAGATGCGGGCAATCAGCTCGCGATGCCTGGCGCAGGTGAGCCGATGAAAAGCTTCGGCGTAATTTCCCGCACCGGTGGTCACGCCCCGGTACCGATTAAGCGCGAGGGCGGCATCGGCCCAGTTGTTGGCTCGGTTTTGACTGACAAAACACGCCAACGCCGCCGCCTTCTTCGGTTGCTGGGCCGTGATGTCGACCGCGACGTTCGGGGTCAACGTGCTCCAAACTTCGTATCCGTAGATCATGAAATCGGCCCGTTCGGATATGGTTGCGGTAACGAGCAACTGATTCAACGCGACGTGATCGGAATGTCGGTCGAGCAGGCTTGGCACGTAAACCAACTCGGGATTCTCCGCGCGCAAGAACTCGCGCAATCGTTGCTCCGGTTCAGCCAGGGACGACAAGGTTTTGGACGCGAACGGCAAGAAATCCTGGCGTTGGACGCCCAGAATCTTCCCGGCGGCACGTCCCTCTTCGATTCGATCAGGCGTGCAGTCGGCGAAGGTTAGGATGGCGACACGATCGCCGGCGGCGACATGTTTCACGATGACTCCACCGCAGCCGATCGTTTCATCATCAATATGCGGAGCAAGCACGACCACGCGACAGCCGCGCGGTTTGTCTTCTTTGGGCACAGACTGTTTCAGGAGGGGCTCCAACTGTTCGTAGAACCGATACACGTGTGCCCATTTGAGGTGCCTTCCCATGTCGAAATTCGATCCGCCGCGAAGCCTCAGGTGGGAAACACTTTCACGGCGAGTCGGAAATTGCGGTGGATTGCCGACGATTTGGAGTGCGGCTGCGCAGTCTTCGTGCTCGCTAAATTTCGTGTGGCCACAGTCTTGAATCTCCCGCCCAACGTTCAGAATGAACGGTGGTATGGCGATCCTGAGAGCTGGAATATACGAGGAGTGGCGAGCCGTTCGCCCAAGTTTTGCGTGTCGCGATTCGGCCGACCCGCCGCCGGAACGCTGGCTCCAACAAGTGTGGCGACATCAGCGTCTGCGCCGCGACCAGTTGATGACTCTCGATGGCCGAACGGTTCGCGTGTTGCATCCGGGCTTCTGGAACCGCGAGGCCGGTCCTGATTTTCGGCAGGCCGTCTTGCAGTTGGGCGACGGCCCGGCCGTCACGGGCGACGTCGAGCTCGACGTAACGGTCAGCGGTTGGCGGGGACATCATCATGCGACCAACCCCGCCTATGCCCGGGTCATTCTCCATGTGGTTTGGGACGCCGGACCACGCGAGTTGGCGCCTCCTGTTTTGGCGCTTCAACCCCATCTCGACGCCCCGTTGGCCGAACTGGTCCCCTGGCTCGAGACTGCGGCCGGAAGCATTCTCTCGCCCGGCATGTTGGGGAAATGTTGCGCTCCGTTGCGACACATCGCGGATGAAGTCGTGGCGGACATTCTGAATCAGGCGGCAAAAGAACGGCTGCGGCGCAAGGCGTCGGAATTCGCGGCTCGGGCACGTCACGCCGGATGGGAACAAACGCTCTGGGAAGGGCTTCTGGCCGCGCTGGGTTACAAACACAACGCCTGGCCGATGCGCCGACTGGCCGAGCTTTGCGTTGCGCCCGCCGGCGAGTCGGTCCTCGAATGGGAGGCTCGTCTCCTCGGTCTCGCGGGACTTCTGCCGAGCCAACCACCCATCCACCTGCTCGCGGCTCAGCGGGTCAAGCGACTGTGGGAGGCTTGGTGGCGGGACCGTGAACGTTGGGTGGATCAAATCTTGCCGGCGACGGTGTGGCGCCTCAGCGGACTCCGTCCGGCGAATCATCCGCAGCGCCGGTTGGCCCTAGCCGCTCGCTGGCTCGCCGAAGGCACTTTGCCGAAGCGACTGGCCGATTGGCTCACGACTGAGCCCGTCGGGAATCAAGGTCCGGCGTCCCTCTTATTGGAGCAGTTGCAGCCAGCGCCGGATCCTTCAGACTTTTGGGCGCAGCACTGGACTTTTCGGTCCGCCGCCAGCCCGGCACCGCTTCCATTCTTGGGGCCGGCGCGAGCGAGTGACTTAGCCGTGAACGTGGTTCTCCCGTGGCTGTGGGCCCGAGCGAGTGCCGGGGGAAACGCCAGCGCACTCACGCGGGTGGAAGAACGTTTCTTCGTCTGGCCGTCCGGTCAGGACAACGCGCTCTTACGGCATGCTCGAGCCCGACTATTCGCGGGACCGACCCGTCGTTTGCCCCGCACAGCCGCGGCGCAACAAGGCCTCCTGCAAATCATCCGAGACTTCTGCGAGCCAGCCGGACCGTTGTGTAGCGAGTGTCGTTTTCCCAAGTTGGTAGAAGCGTTGCCGGGAGCAGAGTCCAAAATTCCCGCGTCGCCTGATACCTGAAGGGGCGGCTGAATCTGCGGCACGATGAGAGAAGGGCGCGGGATTCATCCCGCAGGACCGTCGAAACGGGAAGTGGCTTGGAAAGGTCTCGCTCGCCATTAGCGATTGACGCCCCGGCGGACGGAAGTCCGCTCCTTTAACCCTCGGCTCAAGCGGCCACAACTTCTTGATCTTTCGCAATGGCCAAATCTTGTTCGTGCTTCGCCCGGGCGCCCGCGATGTCGTATTGGTCGTTGTCCGGGTGATCCGGATTCAACGGCGAAATGTCTCGGAGCTTTTGGATGATCGGCGGCAAATGCTTCAACAGGTAGTCCACCTCTTCATCGGTGTTGTAGATGCCCAGGCTGAAGCGAACCGAGCCGCGTGCGCGCATCGGTGTGATACCCATCGCGGTCAATACATGTGACGGATCGAGCGAGCCAGTCGTGCAGGCGCTTCCCGAGCTCGCGCAAATGCCGACTTGATCGAGCAACATCAAGACCGCTTCGGCCTCCACAAAATCGAAAGCGATGTTGGCCGTATTGGGGAGGCGCGCCTGCTTGGAGCCATTGCGGATCGTGTTCGGAATCTGCCGCAGGATATGATTCTCCAAGCGGTCACGGAGCGCTCGGACCCGTGTGTTCTCGTCCTCCAACGAGCTCATGGCTAATTCCGCGGCGCGTCCAAAGGCCACAATATTTGGTACGCTTTCGGTGCCACCGCGTCGTCCTCGTTCCTGGTGGCCGCCGATGACGTAAGGTTGATATTTGGTTCGGCGCTTGATGTAGAGCATCCCGATTCCTTTCGGGGCATGAAGCTTGTGAGCACTCAAGGAGAGGAAATCGACGCCCAATTGGCGCACATCCAATTTGAGCTTGCCGGGGACTTGGACGGCATCCGTGTGGCACAAGACACCCCGGCTCCGGCAAAGGGCTGCCACCTCTTCAATCGGGAAGAGCACGCCCGTCTCATTGTTGGCGTACATGACCGACACGATCGCGGTCTCGGGGCGGATCGCCTGCTCCAATCGGTGCAAATCCAAAGAACCGTCGCCATCGACCGGAAGGAAGGTGACCTCGAAGCCGCGTTTTTGCAGATACTCCCCAAAATTGATGTTGGCGCTGTGTTCGACGGCGGTGGTGATGACGTGCCGCTTCCCAGTCGTCACCAAGGCACTGTGAATGGCCGAATTGTTCGACTCTGTGCCGCAACTGGTGAACGCAATTTCCTTCGGGTCCGCATTGACCAAGGCCGCCACTTTTTCACGGGCGAGTTCGACATGTTTGTGGACCTGTGCCCCGAACGAGTACGCGCTCGAAGGATTCCCCCATTGCTCCCGCAAAAACGGAATCATCGCATCGGCCACCTCCGGAGCGATACGGGTGGTGGCATTGTTGTCGAAGTAATAGATTTTCTTGGGCTCGTTCATGGCAACCGGCACTCGGATCATCCCAAATCGGATAGATTTGGTCCACAATGCTAAAGCCGAGTCGAAATGAAGCAAGGATCGGCTTGTGTTCCCGGCGGGCCGCGCGGGCCGCCGAATGATTTACCAACATTTTACCGGTGCGCTCGGCGTAACAATTCACTCCAACCACGAATCGACACGAATATCACCGATACGCAGAGGCCTAAAGAAGGGCTTTTGGAGGAGCGGTTCCTGGCCGCTGAAGGATGAGTTCTGGCCAATCTATCCATCAAAACGGCCCCTCAGCGTCGTCATGATTACCGCGGAATTCCGTCACGGCGAAGGGGGTGTCATATCCGTGCAACCGCCATGCTTCCAAGAGTTCGGGCGGGATTTCCGAGAGGAACCGCGAGGGTGGGCTGGCTTGGTACAAACCTTGGAGCATTCGCCTCATCGGGTAGCTGAGATACAATTCATCCTTCGCTCGAGTCACCGCCACGTAGAACAGCCGGCGTTCTTCTTCTAGGTCCTCGGCTGACTCGGTGGTCCATTGAGCGGGGAAGCTGCCCTCGCACAGCATCGGCACGAACACGACTTCGAATTCGAGGCCCTTGGCTTGATGCACCGTCGAGAGCCGCAGTCGCTGCTCTGGGTCCGCCAGGGCTTGGGCCTCGGCTTCGGCTTCGAGATTCGTTTGCAAAGCCAACTGCGCCAGAAACTCGTGAACGTCCCGAAACTGTTCCGCATACTGCGCCAACTGTCCGATTTCTTCGAGCCGACGAGCCGCGTTGTCGAAACTCATCTTTAGGTATTCCCGGTACTCCGCCGCCAACACGAGCCGGATTATTTCCGCGGGCTGATGGACCAAGGCCGGCGCTTCGCATTGGGCAATCGTCTCCACCATTTGAGCCCAGCTCGCCGTCGCCTTTTTGGGAAGTGCCGAGGAGACAGCGCGGAGCCGGGGCGCGACAGGTTCAGTGGGCACCAGTGGAGATGTGACATCCTCTTCGCCGATCGCTCCATCGTTGTCCGAGAGCGCGACCGGTTTGGGCCTCGGCGTGTCCACGGTCGCGGCGATATTTTCCGTCGCGCGGAATTGGTTCCAGATGCGATCAGCGCTTTTGGGGCCGACGCCGGGCAACATGCGAACCAATCGGCGGAACGCCAATTCGTCGCGGGGATTGGTGATCAGCTTGAGATACGCCGCCACGTCTTTGATGTGTGCTTGTTCGAAGAATCGAATCCCGCTGGTAATCAGGAACGGAATACCCCGCCGGGTGAGCTCCATTTGGAGTTCGAGCGCGTGAAAATGGGAGCGGTAGAGCACGCAGATTTGTTGGAGTGATCGGCCTTCGTCCTGCAATTGTTGGACTCGTTGCGCAATGAAGCTGGCTTGTTCTCCCGGGTCGTAACACGACACCAACCCCGGCTTAGGACCGGACCGACGCACCGCCTGGAGTGCCTTGGGAAACTGCCGAGTGTTGCCGGCGATGGCGGCGTTGGCCACCGCCAGAATCTCGGGCGTGCTTCGATAGTTCGTTTCGATGTGAAAGACCTGCGCGGTCGGATGCCGACGCGGAAAATCGAGAATGTTGGCGAAGTTCGCACCGCGCCACGAATAGATGCTCTGCGCATCGTCGCCGACGGCCATGAGGTTCCGATGTTGCGCCGAAAGCTCGTCCAGCAACTCACCCTGGAGGATGTTCGTGTCCTGATACTCATCCACCAAAATGAATTGGAAGCGTCGTTGGTAAAACTCCCGCAGGTCCTCTTCTTGTCGCAGCAAGCGCAACCACAAGGTCAACAGGTCATCAAAATCCATCAGCCCAGCGGCGCGTTTGCGGGAGACGTATTGGGTGTGAAGTTCGGCAATTTCCTCCGCAGCGCCGCTGAAGGACTCATACGATTGCTCAATAACTTCGTCCACCGACTGGCCTGTATTCGCTGCCATTGAGTAGATTTCCCCGAGCACCTCGGGCTTGGGGAAGCGGGTCAGCTTTACATCGATTCCGGCATCGGTAATGCAGGCGGCGAGCAAGTCTTTGGTGTCGTCGCGATCGGCCACCGAGAACCCCGCCCGAAAGCCTAGCCGGTCAGCGTGCCGGCGCAGCACTCTGAGCCCGACCGAATGGAATGTTCCTCCCCAAAGTCGCGACACGTCGCTTCCCACCAGGTCAGTCACCCGTTGCATCATTTCGCGGGCCGATTTGTTGGTGAAGGTGAGCAGGAGAATCCGGTCGGGTGAGACGGCGTGTTCCAGTAACCAGGCAACGCGGTAGGTCAGCGTTCGGGTTTTGCCGGCGCCGGCGCCGGCCAACACCAAGGCCGGTCCGGGCGAGGAAGTGACCGCGGCTAACTGCTGCGGATTGAGTTCGGCAGCGTAGTCGATCCGCAAGGTTACGGAGGCGTTCGAGGCGGGGAGAAGCTGATAGTCGCGCGGCACGGACTGCAATCATGCCGGAATTCGAGCGGCGGTCCAACTTGAGCAGCCCGGCGCGCGGATTGCGAAGTGTCAGGCCGCCAACGCGAGCTCGCGCTTCAAGTGCTCGAGGTTCGCTTCGATCAATTCGATGTATTCATTCCGGCCCGTCGCCGGATCCGCCAGAAACCGATAAAGGCCGAGAAACTCCTTTTCGACTTTTGGCCGCACGTAATTCGCCCAAAACCCCGGAGTCTTCTCCATCAAATCCCGAGCCGATGAAAAGATTTGGCCGCCGCCACCCCGCCCGGCGTTGTAGGCGGCGGACTCAGCAAACTCCGT
>DLVS01000273.1 GCA_003445095.1 Verrucomicrobiales bacterium | reverse complement strand
CCGGTTTCTCCATCCAGTTCTCGCCCGACGAACGCCAAATGGTCATGGCCGTGGAGTATGGGCGCGCCGAAATCTGGCAAGTGGAGCCGCCGGTCCGCCGCCACGTCCTACCCTCCGGAAAACCGGTTCGGTGGGCTGAATTCGACCCCTCGGGACGAAGAGCACTCACCGCGTCGATCGATCACACCGCGCGTTTGTGGGACGCAACGACGGGAGCACCCGTGGGTTCGCCCATGCGCCACGACAATTTGGTCATCGGCGGACACTTCAGTCCCGACGGCCAACGCGTGGTGACTTTCTCTTCCGATCGCACCGCCCGAATCTGGGAGGTTCCTTCCGGGAAAGCATTGACCGTGCCTCTACGCCACGACGACCAAGTCTGGACGGCATTCTTTTCTCCCGACGGAACGCGCATTGTGACCGCCACGTGGCAGGGTGCGGTGCGGGTTTGGGATGCGGCTACTGGCCTCGTGATGACCGATCCGCTGGGCGGCGGCGGCTGGCGAAAACCCTATATCAGTCTTCCGGACAACGCGCGAATGACGCCCGATGGCCAACGGGTCTTGTGCCTATTCGAGGACAACAGCGTGCGGTTGGTAGAAGTGCCCCGGATGCCTGAGGTCGCCCCGAATTGGCTCGCAGAAGTTGCCGAAGCGGTGGCCGGTCAAGCCGTCAACTCTGAGCGGCACTCCAGCGAAGTTCCGAGTGACCAATTGCTCCAATTGCGAAAGCGGTTTTCGGGAGAGCAGGCGACAAATTCGGATGATCCATGGGAGCGGTGGGCTCGCTGGTTTTTTGCTGATCGACTGACGCGTCCGGCGACGGCATTTTCCGACTAGCATTCGGCGGCAAGGTCCGCTGGGTTCAGCAATGGATCTGTCTGATTGGAAGAGGACGGAGGACCAACCGGGAGTTTCAGCGATTGGAAAGCGAAAATGGGTTTGACGAACTAGTTTACAGTGGTAAACAAAGTCTCGGCACACCCAAAACACATTGACTGACTTTAGCCCTTCGACTCTATGAAATCGATCCGTTCTTCCGACTGCGGCCTCGTTCGCCTCCTTTCGCTCCACCTCAGCAATGCTGCTCTCCTTCTGGGAGGCTTGTTTTTTTCGGGAATCCCGGCGCGCGCCCAGGCCGAGGAGAATCAGCCCCCGTCCGTCTCCGGTGGAATCAGCCTTTCGGGCCCTGGTACAAGAGTCACCATGATGGCTTTTCCGGAGGACCGGGATGGGACGATCGATCGCGTCGAGTATTATCAAGGTTCTCGCTTATTGGGCTCGGTGTATGGGGCACCTTACAATCTTACACTTCGGCTACTCAATGCAGCGCCGATCGTCGTCAATTTTACCATGGTGGCAGTGGATAATCTCGGCGCGCGGAGCGCTCCGGCTCTCGCAGCGTTTAGTCAAACCAGCGGCACTATCCCTACGGACCTGCCGGTCACTACGGGACTTCAACTTTGGCTGCGAGCCGACGCCGGAGTGACAACCGACGCCAACGGAGGCGTAACAGCGTGGCAGGATCAGAGTCCTCACGGTAATCATGCTGGCGCGTTGAGTGCCGAGTACCATCCTACTGGGACCGAAGCGCCGCTTTACATCTCAGACATTTTCAATGGCCAGCCACGCGTCCGCTTCGATGGCGACGATGATGTCTTAGAAATCGCCAATTCCCTAAGCCTCCAACCGGACCTAGCCGATTGGACGGTCTTCGTGGTAGGCCAGAATTTGACGACCTCCCAAGGAGACTTCGCGCCAATTATTGGATCTCACTCCGGAGCTGGCAGTTTGAATCCAGGTTGGTCGGTTGCCTTGGGGAGTTCGAATCGCCTCACCAGTCACTTCGCGGACGGTTCGACCGGCCACGATTTCGGCCAAGCCCAATCGATCTCTTCGGCTCTGGATGACCAGTTGCAAATCTGGCAAGTCGAGGAGAATCGCGTCGATCATGCCACCCGGTTCTTTTTCGACGGCAGTCCCGACGGAATGTCGGCGACTGCAATGCCAACCTCGGCCGTTAAACCTGTCGGCCCGATTCACCTCGGTCGGGAACTAGGCGGGGCGAATGATCGGCGGGCGGGAATCGATCTGGCGGAAGTCATCGTCTTCAATCGCGTGCTGGATGTTGCCGAACGCGAGTCAGTCACGACCTATCTCGCCGGCAAATATGAAATTGCGGCGCTGGTGATCACCAATCGTCCGCCCACTGTCAGGCTCAGCGCTCCGGCAGCAGGCGCTGAACTCCCCTTTCGGCAGTCAACCACCTTGACCGCTACCGCGACGGACAGCGACGGGGGCATTGCGTTGGTGGAGTTCTTTGCCGATGAGCGATCGCTCGGAGTGGCTCACACCTCACCGTTTCGGCTTGTGACCACGCAATTGCCTGCGGGAGCATTTATTTTAACTGCTCGCGCGACTGACAATCAGGGGGCGATGACGACGTCCGCCCCGGTGGCCATCACGGTCGTAGTTCCATTGCAGCTCAGCATTGAACTGGAGGGCGACCAAGTAATGTTGACCTGGGATGGCCCCGCCACGTTAGCAACGGCCGGGAC
>DLVS01000778.1:10140-10658 GCA_003445095.1 Verrucomicrobiales bacterium | reverse complement strand
ACACCGCCGTCCACCAAATGGAGGTACGGTCGGTTGGTGCGATCCAGGAATGATTTGTATTCCCGGGCACGGGCACGCACCCGAGCGTTAGTTTGTAATTCACGGTCGGTCACCCAGGCGGGCGGTTCGAAGCCGCAGGTTCCTGCGTAGTTGTTTAAGGTAACCGGCGAGAGGACAGCCGGCACCGCAGAAGAAGCGGCACAGGCCCGCGAAATTTTCACCGCCGATAGGTCCGAGCACAAGTAGTCGAACTGTTGCTGGGTGAAGTCGAATCGCGCACCCGTCGTGATGTCCGTAGCGTTGACCACGATGAACGGGCCAGGACGTTGTCGTAGATCGTGGTACGTGTGATGATGGAACAAGATCTTGTCGTAGTAATCCTCGGCGAGCTCGGAGCGTCCGTACGTGCTGAAGAATAGGGTAGGCCAGTGAAGGGGATTGAGGGTCTTCCAGACGAGCACGCGTTGAACGTTGTGCTTCAAGAACGCCTCCTCGAAGGTGGTGAACAGGTCGTCGCC